>NZ_JBEXCY010000215.1:0-19649 GCF_040605515.1 Dactylosporangium sp. NPDC005572
TTCTCGTCCCCCACAGCGCCTCGCGCGGCAGGTCCCGCGTCGGCTCCAGGGCGGGGTCGACGGCCGGCCGGTCGGTGCCGTTCACCCGGCCGGTCCTGCGGTGCCGCCGGACGCCGGAGTGGTCCGTTCCGCGGACGCGCTGCGGCCCGGTGGACGCCGCGGCGACCGCGAGCGCGGGTTCGTAACCGTCCAGGACGGCGGCGGGCAGGATGACCACGACGTGCACGCCGAAGTACATGCCGCGGCGCATCTGCACCACGATGTTGTGCCGGGCGGCGAGCCGCGCGACAACGACGAGGCCGATCTGGCCACCGGCGCGCGGCTCGAAGGGTGGCGGGTCGGCGAGCCGGGCGTTGATCTGTTGCAGCGCGTCGGCGTCGAGACCGACGCCGCGGTCCTCGATGTCGATCGCCCAGCCCTGACCCACCTGCCCGGAGCGCACCTCGACCGGCGACCCGGCCGGCGAGAACACGGTCGCGTTCTCCAGCAGCTCGGCGAGCAGGTGGGTGAGGTCACCGACGGCGCTTCCGACGATGCGTACCTCGTCGCCCTCGGGAGCGATCTTCACCCGCGTGTAGTCCTCGACCTCCGCGGCGGCGGCCCGCAGCACGTCGCGCAACGGAGCCGGATCGCGCTCGCGGCGGTGCGGCTGCTCGCCGGCGAGCACGAGCAGGCTCTCGGCGAGTCGGCGCATGCGGGTCGCCTGATGGTCGATGCCGAACAGCATCTCCATCGCCTTGGGGTCCTCCTCGTCGCGCTCCATCTCGGTGATGAGCCGCAGCTGGCGACGGGTGAGGGTGAGACTGCGCCGGGCCAGGGTCCGCATGACGTCCCCGGTGCTGCGTACGGTCGCCATGTCGTAGGTCGCGGTGACGGCCGCGCGGTACAGGGTGTTGCAGGCGTCGGCCACGTCGCCGATCTCGTTGCGCGGGGTGTCGGTGAAGACCGGTGGCTCGGCCGCCGGGTCGACGACCTGACCGCCGCGCAGGAGCGCGGTCACCTCCGGAAGGCGGCGCTGCGCCACCCGCAGCGCGCCGGCCCGCAGCGCCCGCAGCGCCCGCACAAGCCGGGCGGCGACGACGACGGACACCGCGATCGAGACGAGCAGGACGACCAGCGCCACCACGCCCGAGAGGAGCGCGCGACGGTTGGCCTCGTGGGTCAGGTCGGCGGCGCTGCGCTCGAGGTCCGCGACGATGCGCGCCTCGACGGTGCGCAGCGCCGCCTGTTTCTGGGCGCTGATGGCCGCCCAGTCGTCGAACCGCACGGACTTCGCCCGACCGGCGAGCACCTCGTCGCGCATCTCCTTCACCCGGGCCGCGGGTGCCTGCACGGTACCGTCGAAGAAGGCGATCTGATCGGGCAGCGCCGTGGAGCGGAACTGCTTGGTCCAGCCGTCCTCGGCGCCGACGGCCGCCTGCACCCGGATCGCGCTGTCCGGCACGACGTTGCCGAGGTTGATGGCCGCGGAGAGATAGCCGTACTGCTGGCTCGCCTGCTCGCTCACCCAGGACACCGCGGACAGCGCGGACGCGATCCGGACCAGGTCCTGGTCCTCGCTGCCGATCCCGGTGAGCGCCGCGCCGGCGTCGAGCCAGCCCTGGATCATGCCGGTGTAGGCGACGGTGCCCGGCCCGGGCTGCAGGCTGCGGTTGGCCACCGATGCGCGGATCCCACCGATCTTGTCCATGTGGCCGCGGGCGTCGGCGACGGCGTCCGCGACCCGGTTGCGGCTGCCCTCCGGCAGGAGGCGGGCGTCGGCGGCGACCGTCGCGTACGCGACGTCGACCTCGGCCGCGGCCGTCGTCGCCTGGTCGCTGAAGCGGCTGACGGCGTAGCCGGACCCGACCAGGCTCGACACCGCGTAGCGCTCGGCCTGCAGCGCGTGGACGAGCGCGTTGACCCCGACCAGCCACCGCGCGGCGGTGCGGGTCTGCTCGCTCGCCCGGGCCTGCGCCAGCTCACCCGCCACGACCCAGGCACCGACCCCCGTCAGCGCCAGCAGCGGCAGGAGCAGCACCAGTGTCACCTGCGGCCGGATCGGCCAGTTCCGCACGACGCCACCTCTCCCCAGATCGCCGTCGTCCATCCACAATGGACGATTTACACCGCCCGGATCAGGCCGAACGCGCCGCCGACCGTTTGGTGATCCAGAACGTAGCCGCCGATGCCGCCGTCGAAGAAGGGTGTGCGCGCGTCCCCTTCGGGCCACCGTGGCGTCATCGGGCCACGCGCTCGCGGCCCAGCCAGCCGGCCCGCACCGCGGCGGCGCCGAGCGCGAACCGCGACGTCACGCCCCACTCCTCGTAGAGGTTCTCGACGTCGCGCTTGACCGTGCGCACCGACACCCGCAGCTCGCGGGCTGCCCGAGCGTCGTCGTAGCCCTGGTCGAACAGCAGCAGCAGCGCGCGGCGCCGCCGCAGCAGGCCCATGTCGGCGCCGGGCGCGGGCCGTGGGGGCCGCGCGTCGGCCGCCGCCTCGACCCGGTCGACCATGTCGGCCACCGCCGCCACCAGCGCGGGCGCCTCGACGAAGACGCCGCCGCGGTCGAGGTCGGCGTCGTCGAGCGGGATGAGGGCTGCCCGGGCGTCCCACACGATCGTGCGGGTCGGCACGTGGTCGGCGACGCGCAGCCGGCCCATGGGTGGCACCTTGCGCCCGGGCCGCTGCTGCTGCACGCCGCTGACGGCGGCGGTGGTCCAGACACTGGAGACCTGGACGCCGCGCCCGCCGGCCGGGGCGAGCAGGTCGGGCAGGTTCGCGAACGGGCCGGGCGGCGGCGGTCCGCTGAGGAGGAACTTGATGCTGGTCTCCGCGCGTAGGGTCAGATCGGCCATCCGGGGGAAGATCTCGTCCCGCACGTGCACCTGGATGCCGGCGTGCGTGCCGAACCGACGGCGTCCGGCGAGATAGTCCGCGAAGAGCCCGGAGCCGTAGAGGCGGGCCCGCTCGGCGGCCATCGCCGCGCGTTCGGCGTCGAGCTCCGCGGCGCGCGCCGCGTGCTGGGCCTCCAGGACCGCCACCGGGTCCTGCGGCTCCCACCGCTCCCCCGCCCGGCGCAGCAGGCCGAGGTCGGCCAGCCGGTCGACCTCGGCCTGCACCAGTGCCTCGGGGCGGCGCAGGAACGCCGACAGGGCCGCGGCGTCGAAGGACGGGTGCCGGGCGACCGCCCGCCACACGAGGTCGGAGAACTCGTCCAGATGGGCGAAGGACAGGTCGGACAGGCGCATGAGCGGCTCCGCAGCGTTCAGGGTCGCGGGACCACGGTCACGACGTTGGAGTCCGGTCCCTCGCCGTCCCCGTTCGCGCCGCGGACCTTCAGTTCATAGGTGTGGTTGTTGGTGAAGTAGGCGCCGGTCCAGCACAGGGCGTCGACCGGGTACGGCATGAGGGTCCACGCCTGGCCTGCCGTGACGTCGTGGTAGTAGACGTTGTAGCCGGTCGCGTTGACCGCCTTCGACCAGCACAGCTTGATCTCCGTCGACTTGGCGGGCTCACCGGTCAGGGTGAGCGTCCCCGGGCGGGGAGCGGCCGGCGTCACGGCGACGACCTTCGAGTCGGCACTCTCCCCGTTGGGTCCGGCTCCACGGATCTTGAACTCGTACCGGTGGCCGTTGATGTAGTAGTCCCCGGTCCAGCAGGTGTTCGTCACGGGGAACGCCATCCGCTGCCACTCCTGGCCGGTGTTGGTGTCGCGGTAGAACACCGAGTACCACGCGGCGTGCTCCGCCTTCGACCAGCACAGCGTCACCTGGCCGCTGCCGGCGGGCTTTCCCGTCAGGCCGCCCGGCACGGCGGGCGCCGGCGGCGGCGGGCTCGTCGACGCGGACGGCGCCGCGCTCGGCGCTGCTACCGCCGACGCCGGTGGCGGCAGCTCGCCTCCCTGGGTGTAGTCGTGGACGACCGTGAGCACCGGGTCGTCGGCCGACACGACGGCGGCGGCGCAGGCCGTGACGGCGCCGCCCCGCACGGCCCGCGGCACGGTCGCCCCGGCGACCGGGCCGTCGAGGGTCGCGTCGAGCTTGGCGCGGATCCTCGCGGAGCGTGTCTTCCAGTCGACGCACGCCGTGTCGGTGGCCCGGGCCGGGTCGAGGGACGCCTTCGGGTCACCGTCGCGACTGGCGTACACACCGATCTCGGCGACGACGAGCGGCTTGTCGAGCTCCGCCGCGGTGGCGGCGGCCGTCGCGAGCTGCGCGGCGGCGCCGTCGTTCATGTCGTAGTCGACCATGGTGAGGACGTCGATCTGGCCGCTCTCGTGCACGGCCTTCCAGTCTCCCGCGGAGGCGGCGGCCGGCCCGCCGCTGCCGGAGGCGACGAGGTGGTTGGGGTCCAGGCGGTGCACCTCGGCGCCGGCCGTGTCGTAGAAGCCGCGCAGCTCGGCGACGCTGAGCCCGGCCGGCGGCGGCGCGGCGAGCTCCCACATGGCGACCGCCGGCTCGTCGCGCAGCAGCGGCACGAGCTCGCGGATCCACGGCAGCAGCGTGGCCTGGTAGCCGTCGCGGTACCACTCGGGCCGCCCGCCGGGCGAGCATCCGTCGTTGCCGGTGCCGAGCACGAGCGTGACCCGCTGACCGAACCGCTTCGCGACCGCGACGACCCGCTTGACCTCGGCGGCGCCGGCGCCGGGCGGCGCCCAGGTGCGCACGATGCCGCTCGTGCGCAGCGAACCGAAGAACGCCGTCAGGTCGGCCGCGGGCAGCGGCGCGTTCCCGGCGACGGCCGGCGCGCTCGGCGACGACACGGCCGGGACCGGCGACCGTTGCTGGCACGGGATGAGCCCGGACACGCTCTGGCCGACGAAGCGGTACTGGGTGCCGCCCCACAGCAGCGCCGTGCCGCGCCGGCCGAGGAAGTCGACGCCGGGCTCCGACCGGGCGGCGGCCGACACCACGCCGGCGGCGACGGTGCCGGCCAGCGCCATGGCCAGGATGACCAGTCGCACACGGAACGCGCTCGAGAGGCCACCGAAGCCCATCCCACACTCCTTCATCCGACAGCCATCATACGACAGTCGCTAGATACATAGGACAAGCTCTTGCCGTGCGGCCGGTCTCGTGTTGTTGTACTTCCGGGGCCGGTCCCGGCCCTGAACCTCAGGTTTGGCGGGTGTTGGTCATGGCGTCTTGGCTGCAGCCGGAGCGGGACGACCGCGCCGCGCCGGGCTGGTACAGCCGGCCGATCGCCGCCGGTGCGGCGCTGCTCGCCGTGGCCGTGGCGGGGATCGTGCTGGCGGACCGTCCCGGCGGGCCGGAGCTCACGATGTTCCGGGTCGGTGCGGTGCTCGCCGTGCTGCTGCTCGGCGCGCTCCCCAGGGTCGCGATCTCGGCGGGCGGCCTGGCCGCGGCCGACTTCCGCGTGCGGTCGGCGAACGAGGACCCGGCCGAGGTGGCGCGCCGGCTGCGGGCCGCCGGCCGGGCGTTCGGCTGGCTGGCGGCCAGCGCGGCGGTGGCCGGGGCGAGCTGGGCGGGCTGGCTGGCGGTGCACGGCACGCCGGTCGACCGGGTCCTGGTGGTGCTGGTGGGCATCTGCCTGGTCGTGCGGTCACGGCTGTTCGACCAGGGCTGGGCGGGCGCGGTGCCGGCGGTCGCCGGGGCCGTGATCGTCGTCGTGGCCGTGGTGCGGATGGTCACCGATCCGGGGCCGCTGCCGGGGCTGCTGCCGACGGTCGCGGGCGTGGTGACCGGGGCGGTGCTCGGCACCGCCCAGACCCTGATGTCACGGCACGGACCCGGCCGCCGCCGATTGCTGCGCTGGCTGGAGGTGACCGCGGTGGTCGCCATGGTGTGCGCCGCCGCGGTGTCCGTCGGCCTGGTCGAGGCGGCCCGCGCCATCGTCGGTTGACGGCCGTCGCCCCCACTCCGGCCGGTGCGCCGTCACCGGCCGGCGAGCCTCCGCCGGTAGCGGTCCTCCAGCGCGCGATAACCGGCGAGGCTCGCGGTGAGCGACTCCCGGTCGTAGCCGGCCGGCGCGCGCTCGAACGCGGATCGCGCCTCAGGAGATGCGAAGGCATCCGGCGGTACCACGGAGGCGCCGGGCGGGATGAATTTGACGACCTCCTCGTGGGCCGCGATCGCCACGGCCAGCACGTGCAGCGCGGCCTCGGCGCTCGCGACCGGCAGCGCCGCCGGGTCGCCGGCCACCATGCCACCGGCCCGGCGGCCCAGGGCGAGGAACTCGTGCGGCTCGATGATCCGGGACGGTTCGTCGCCGCCGAAGGACGGCGGCGCGACCGGCTCCTCGGGAAGCTGGAACCGGAAGTGGCGGCGGGTGCCGCAGCCGTGGCAGTCGCCGTCGAAGGACGACGCGTGACGGCCGTCGATCCGGCTCCTGCCGTGCCGCGCCCACGCGGTGTCGGTCTGACCGCACCGGCAGGGGTGCAGCTCGACGTACAACAGGCACTCGACCTGCGAGCGGGCCGGCAACGGCGGCGTGCGGTCCTCCCGCGCGGTCCGTGGCAAGGGGACCTTCGGCCGGTGCCGCACCGCCGGAACCGGCGATGCCCACGTGTCGTCGACGAAGCCCTGCTGTGACGCCATTGTCACCCTGCCTTCGGAGTATGTTGTTTTGTCGATACGATACCAGAAGCGTCACATCGCCGGCCGTGACGTCGACAACAGTCCGGCCAGCCGGTCGTACGCGGCGCGGGTCCGGCTCCGCAGGCGGAGCGGGTCCAGCGGGTTGTCGCGAGCGGCCGCACCGTCGTAGGGCACGACGACCCAGCCGCCGGCGCCCTCGGGCAGGTGGTCCCGCAGGTGCCGGTCGACCCGCGCCACCGGCTGCCGGCGGGTCAGGACCACCGCGACCACGAGGTCACGGGCCTGGGCGGGGGCGGTCCGGGCCAGCCGGTCGATGGTGGCCGCGGCCGCGTCGAGGGCGGTGTGGCTGAGGCTGGTGACCAGCACGGCCCGGTCCGCCTCCGCGAGCGCCGTGGTGGCTGCCCGGGAGACGTCGTTGCCGATGTCGAGCAGCGTCGTGGCGTACGCACCCGACACCACGCCGAGCGCGGTCCGCATGAGCTGCGGCTCGAGGGGGGCTCCGCCTCCGTCGATCGTCGTCAGCCCGCCGGGCGGACCGGTGGCGGGCCCCCGCCAGCCGGGCCGGACGACGTCGGCGAGGACCGGGCCCAGAGCAGTCTCCAGCCGCCATCCCCCGGAGGCGTGTCCGGTCCCGACGTCGACGAGCGCGGTCGACCCGGCGGCGACGAGGGCGAGACCGGTCCCGGTCGCCGTCGTCGTGACGCCGGTGCCACCGCTGCCGGAGATGAACGCGATGACGCGCGCTCCGGTGGACGGTGCACGCCACCACGGCGCCTCCTGGAAGTCACCGGCGGTCCTGGGCCGGGCGCCGACCGGAAGCTTCACCGTGACGTGCTCGTGCGGCGTCGCTCGCACCTGGCCGGACGACCGAAGCGGCACCAGGTCGTCGCCCGGCCCTGCCGGCGCATCCAAGGACCGGCGCGACCGGCCGATGGGCCCGTCCGGTGGCGAACCTGGGCTGTCGGTCCAGGCCGATGCCGACGTCGGCGCCTGCGTCGGTGCCGGCTTCGCTGCCGGCGTCAATGTCGCTGCCGGAGCCAGAGCCGGCGTCGTCGGCGGTGGCGGTGGTGGCGGTGGTGGCGGTGGTGGCGGCGGCGACGGCGACGGCGACGGCGTCAATGCCGCGGCCGGAGCCGGCCTCGGTGCCGGCGTCAATGCCGCTGGCGGAGCCGGGGCCGGCGGTGGCGGTGGCGGTGGCGGTGGCGGTGGCGGTGGCGGCTTCAATGTCGGTGCCGAGCCGGCGACCAGGACCGGATCGGCGATCGTGCCCGGGACCGCGCCGCCGACCAGCGTCGGGTTGACCGCCGCCGGGTGTGCCCCGGAGCGGCCGCTGTGCGCGGGCAACGGCCCCGGGGGCGCACCGGCGATCAGCGCCGGGCCGGGCCCGGATCCGGCGGACACCGGGCCGGGCCCGGGGACCTGCGGGTCGTCCGGGTCGCCGGGGCGGCTCTTCGGGGCGTCCGGCCGGTCCTGGCGGCTCATCCGGTGCGCCGACAATGCAGTCTCCCTCACCGGGCTATCGGCCGGCCGCGTCCGGCAGCCCGGCCGCCAGCGCCGCGGTGCAGATCATCGTGGTGACCAGGGTCGGCTCCGCCCATCGCAGCAGCCGCCCGGCCCGCTGCGGGACTCGCCGCGCCTGGGTGACGGCCAGCGCGACGCCGGCGACCGCACCGCCGGTGGCCACGGCGAGCCAGCCGCCCAGCACCGGCGGCGCCGCCGCGACACGCACTGCGGCCAGCACGGCCGTGGCGAGGCCGGTACCGCCCAGCAGCCGGGCGCTCCAGCCGGCGAACATCCGCGACCGCAGGGCCAGGCCGGCGCCGGCCGTGACGGCGACGAGCCGGTCCGCCGGCGCGCCGGCCACGGCCAGCCAACCCACCGCGCTGCCGGCGAGCAGGGCGATACCGGAGACCGTCGCGCCCAGGAGGCGCTCGGCCGCGTCCCGCCGGACCCGTACGCCGTCCGGACCGGTCGTGCCGCTCAGCCGCAGCATCAGGTCGGCACTCCCCGGGCCGGCGAAGCCCCCGGTGAGCCGGGCGAGGCTGCCGAGCAGCAGGACGCCGGACACCGCCGCAGCCAGCGCCGCGCCGCGCGCGCCGGCGGTCACGACGAGGCCCGCGACGACGGCCGCGCCGACGACGATCCCGGCCGGCGCGGCACCGGCCAACCAACCGGCCGGGGCCCTTGGGTCCTCGCGGGCCGGCACGGCGCCGAGGTCGTACGCATGCTCGGACAAGACCCGCTCCTGCCGAACCCAAAAGCCAACATAAAACATACGCCTACCATAGTCGACCGGCGACGCGGGCGTTGTCAACACGGCATGACCGGCCCATGTCGCGGGCGATCCCCGGCGTTTATCGTGTGTTGTATCAGGCGCGCGGGCGGCGCCGGCGGTACCGACCAGAGGGTGTGACATGACGACTGCAGCGGCCATGCCGGGCGACGAACCCGCCGCCCGCCACCAGCACGGGCCGGCGAGCACCGAGCCGCCCGCCGCGGCCGGCCCGGTTGCGGCGGCACCGGCCGACGGCGAGTCCCCACTGGCGGAACCCGCCGTCCCGGACCTGGCGGCGCCGGCCGATGTCGCGTACAGGCCGACGGGACCCGACGCCGCCGGCGCATCGACCGCAGCGCCGGCCCGGACCTCGACCCGCGCCGCCACCGACGACCCGGCCCCGACCCACGCCGCCGCCGCCGACGATTCGGCCCCGACCCACGCCCCGGCCGTGCCCCCCACCTCGGCGGCGGTCGTGCTGGCGGAAGTCCTCCCGGCCGGCGGAACACCCGCACGCCCCACGACGCAGATCGTCGCGGCGATCGGCCCGGCCGCGGCGGCCGGTCTCGATCCGGCCGGCACCCGGAGTGCGGCGGGAAGCGGCGCCACAGCGGCCGAGGCGTTGCGCGGGATCGCCCGCGGTGGCCGCGCTGTGCGCGCCCGCCGGTTCGCCGGAATCCTGCGGACGGCCCTCGCCGGGGCGCTGGACACCGGTGCGTTCGACACCCTGGACGCCGGTCGCCGGACGGTCCGGGCGGTGCGGATGCCGCTCGGGGAGCCGCGCTCCATCGCGGTCGTCGCCGGACGAGGCGGCGTGGGCAACACGACCACCGCCGTAGGCCTCGCCGCGGCGCTGGCGGCGCTGCGCGACGACGAGACCGTCGTGGTCGGCGCCTCCGGCGGCGCCGGGGCGGCGTCCTCGGCCCGGCTCCACACGTCCCGGGCGGCCGAGCCTGGAACTGTACGGACCGGCGCCCCGGCCCCCGCATGGGTTCCGGCCGACCACGAGGACCGGACCCGCCAGGGCGGGCAGCCGGGCGCCGAGTTCCGGGCCGGTCCAGGCGGGCCGTACGTCGTCGACGGCGGACCCGAGGACGACCTGGGCCCGCGGCTCGACGCGCTACGGCAGCGCTACGCCGTCATCGTGGCTGACGCCGGCAATGAGCTGACGCTGCGGGCGCACAGCGTCGTGGGCCACGCGGGCCAGATCGTCGTGGTGACCGACGCCGGTGGCGGCGCGCTGGAGGCGACCCGGCGGGTGTTCGAGCGCCTCGCGTCCGGGCACCGCAGCGAGGTCGTGCGGACGGCGGTGGTCGCGGTGGTCGGCGGGCGGGCGGCAGACCGCCGCCGGCTGGCGCTGCGGATCAGATCCGAGCTCGGCGTCGACCCGGCCCAGATCGTCGAGGTTCCGCACGACGAGGGCCTGGCCGCGCCGGGCCACTTCGACCCGGCCCGGCTCACGCGAGCGACGCGCTGGGCCTACGCGACGGTGCTCGCGGCCGGCGACGACGGACGTCCCGCCACGGCCGGGACCCACGCCGGCTGACCGCTGCCGACCCGCTCCGCCGAGACGAAGACCCCGGTGCCCGTCCCGGAAGGGGCAGGACACCGGGGCCGCGGAGCGGATCCGGAACGCGGTCAACCGCTCGTGGCGTGCCGGACCACCCGGGCGGGGCGGTGCGGACGACGACGCGGCCGCCCACCACCTGCGGGCGGGTCCGGGACCGGCACCGGCGGCACCCCGATCAGGGCCGTCGCAACCGCGTGCAGGTCGAACGGCGGCATCCGGTGCTCACGGTCGCGGCCGGGCGTGACCTCGTTGATCCGCAGACCGCCGAACGCCGCGGTGACCCGCACCGTCACCGATTCGTCCGGTTCGCCGGGCCCGGCGTCGTTGCGGGCGATGTGCAGGATGTACCCGGTCATGGCGTTCCTTTCACGGTCCCGGCTGGGGCTGGGTGCTGCAGCCGAAGGTACGAGGAACCGGGTGTCAGAACATCAACGAGATGGCGTATGTCCGGCGTTCAATCGGCCGCCAGCAGCCAGTCCAGGGCCACGGCCGCCGTCCAGGACTGGTGCGCGCTGCCGAGGGCCTCGCCGGTGAACGGCTCGTAGTACTCACCGAACGCCAGGTCGGACAGCTGCCGCAGCGCCTCGGTGCGGATGCCTGCCGCCAGGCCGGTCGCGCCGCGCCGGCGCAGCGTCCACCACAGCAGCCAGTTGAGGAACGGCCACTGCGGGCCCCGCCAGTACGTGCGCGGCTGGAACCCGGCGAGCTCCGGAGTGGCTGACGGCGGCACCGCGTAGCGCAGGCCGGGGTGGCCGCACCAGCGCGGGCCGGTGAGCAGGTCGAGCTGGCGCGCGACGACCTGCTCGTCGCCGCCGGACAGTAGCGGCGCGAAGCCGCCGACCGTCGGCACGTCGATCCGCCGGCCGCTGCGCACGTCCTCGTCCCGCGCGAGGCCGGTCTCCGGCGAGACCGTCGACAGCACGCCGGCCCGGAACCGGTCGGCCAGCACGCGCAGCTCGGCCGCCTCGGCGGGCCGGCCGAACTCGTCCCCGATCTCCGCCAGTACCTCACTGGACAGCGCGGCGACGGCGGACATGAACACGTCGGTCATGCGGAAGTCGACGTTCTCGCGGACCTTGTCGTCGTCGTAGCGCGCCTCGTGCATCTGATGGACCAGCCAGAGGTACCGCTGATATTCGGCGTCACTGGGCCGCTGCCCGGCGTCGGCCACGTGCCGCAGGTCGTGGCGGCGCCCGACCGGCATCTCGCGGCCGGGGACGACGGCGGCGTAGGCCTGGTCCCACCGCGGCGAGTTGTCCATGCCGGACTCCCAGCCGTGGTAGATCTCGAGCAGCCCGCGACCGGCCGGGTCCCGGGCGGTGGCCAGCCAGCGGTGCCACGCCAGCCACCGGTCGAAGGTCTCGGCGGCGAAGCGCTCGGCGAGGTCCCGGTCCGCGCCGCCGTTGCGGCGACCGGCGTCGAGCACCCGCCGCACCGCGATGGCGTGCACCGGCGGCTGGCAGATGCCCGAGGTCCGCACGCCGGAGGGGGCGGCGTCGGCGACGCCGCAGTCCCACACGTCGGGACCCGGGAAGTACCCGGCGTCGGGGCCGAACACGATGTGCGGCAGCATCCCGGTGCGCCACTGCGCCCGCAGCAGCGTGCGCAGCTCGGCGATGGCCCGCGGCACGGACAGCGTCGCGAGGCCGATCGCCACGAACGCGGCGTCCCAGCTCCACAGGTGCGGGTACAGCTGCGGCGCCGCGGTGGTCAGCTCGCCGATGTCGTTGCCGCGCAGGATGTAGGCGGCGCGGGCGGCGAGGGTCTCCGGCGGCACGGTCGTCGTCGTCATGCCGCGCCCGCCAGGACGAGGCCCGTTTCCGCGTCGTAGAAGCGCAGGCTCTGCACCGGCGGGCGCAGCCACACCGCGCTGTCCGGCTCGACCCGGAACGTCGGCGGGGCCTGCACCTTCACCTCGTGCTCGCCGAGCCGCACGGTGAGCAGCACCGACGCCCCGGTGGGCTCGACGACCTCGACGCGGGCGGTCAGCCAGCCGGGCTGCTGCACGGTGGCGACCTCGAGATTCTCGGCCCGCACGCCGAGCAGGACGGCGCGGTCCCGGTAGGGGTCGAGGTGCTCCGGGGCCGGCAGCACCTGCTCGCCGATGTGCAGGCTGGGGCCGGCGCCGTTGACCCGCACCGTGGCGGGGACGAAGTTCATCGGCGGGGCGCCGAGGAACCCGCCGACGAAGCGTTCGCTGGGATGGTCGTACACCTCGATCGGCGGGCCGAGCTGGGCGATGCGGCCGGATCGCATGACCGCGACCCGGTCGCCGAGCGACATCGCCTCGGCCTGGTCGTGCGTGACGTAGAGGGTGGTCGCGCCGACCCGCCGGACGATCCGCTTGAGCTCAGCGCGGAACTGCAGCCGCAGCAGCGCGTCCAGGTTGGACAGCGGCTCGTCCATGAGCAGCACCCCGGCGTCGACGACGATGGCCCGGGCGACCGCGACCCGCTGCCGCTGGCCGCCGGAGAGCTGCGCGGGGTAGCGGTCGAGGTAGTCGGTGAGCTCCAGCACGGCCGCGGCCTCGCGGACACGCCGGTCGACCTCGTCCTTCGGGACCTTGCGCATGGTCAGCCCGAAGCCGATGTTCTGCCGGACCCGCAGGTGGGGGAATATGGCGTACGACTGGAACACCATCGACAACCTGCGCTCCCGGGCCGGCAGGTCGGTGACGTCGCGGCCCGCGATGGCGATGGTGCCGCCGTCGGGTGCCTCCAGGCCGGCCACCATCCGCAGCAGCGTGGTCTTGCCGCAGCCGCTGGGTCCCACGAGGACGAGGAACTCGCCGTCGGCGACGGTGAGGCTGACGTCGTCGGTGGCCCGGGTCGTGGCGCCGGGGTAGGTCTTGACGAGGTGGTCGATCACGATGTCGGCCATGCGGGGCCCTCCAGGCCGGGTGGGGTGGTCATCGAAGCGTCGTCCCCCACATGTTGAGCAGGTACTTGCGCATCACGGCGATGAACAGCAGGGCGGGCAGCACGAGCGCGAACCCGCCGGCGAAGCGGAACGCCAGCGGCGAGTCGCCGAGCGTCGAGAGGACCTGGGCGGGCAGCGTGCGCTGGTTGAGAGTGAGCACGGCGGCGCCGAGCACCTCGTTCCAGGACATGACGAACGCGAACATCGCGGCCGCCGCGATGCCGGGCAGCGCCTGCGGCAGCACGATGCGCAGGAACGCCTGCAGCGGCGTCGCCCCGAAGATGACCGCGGCCTCCTCGTGGTCGCGCGGGACCGACAGGAAGATCGCGGCGGTGATGAGCACGGTCGTCGGCAGCGCCAGCGCGGTGTGCAGCAGCGTCACCGCGTACGTGGTGTCGTAGAGCCCGGCGCTGAGGAACACCTGGGCCAGCGGCACCGAGAGCACGACGATGGGCAGCGCGCGGGTCAGCAGCAGGAACAGCTGATACGGTCCCCGGCCGCGGAAGGTGTACCGCGACAGCGCGTACCCGGCGGGCACCCCGACGAGCAGCGCGAGGACCACGGTGCTCAGCCCGACGGTGAGCGAGTTGAGGAACGAGCCGACGATGCCGGTCGAGGACAGGAACGTGCGCAGTGTCTCGGTCGACACGTCGGTGGGCAGCAGGGGCAGCGGGAAGCGGTTCAGCGACTCCCGGCTGGACAAGGCGGCGAGGGTGACGAGGTACAGCGGCACGCCCATGAACAGGGTGACCGCGACGCAGGCGGCCTGCAGCAGCACCGCCCGGCGGCGCCGGCGGGCGCTCATCGGGCCTCCTCCCCCGCCGGCACCCGCAGCAGCCGCAGGTAGGCGATCGAGGTGGCCAGTGACACCAGCAGCACGACGAGGGCGATGGCCGCGGCCACGTGGGGGTTCTGCAGGGAGCTGTACCACTGGTAGGTCTCGCCGACGAGGACCGGGAAGTCCCGCCCGGCGAGGGCCTGGGCGACCGCGAAGGTCTGCAGCGCGAGGATGGTGCGCAGGATCATCGCGACCTGGATGCTGGGCCGCAGCTGCGGCAGGATGACGTGCCGCAGCCGCTGCCAGTACGTGGCGCCGAAGACCGCCGCGGCCTCGTCGTAGTCCTTGGGGATGTTCTGCATCCCGGCCACCACGATGACGAAGACCAGCGACGTGGCCCGCCACAGTTCGGCGACGACGACGGCGAGGAAGATCGTCGGCTTGTGCTGGAACGACAGCCACGCGTATCCGTCGAGGCCGAGGTGGTCCAGGACGGAGTTGAGGTAGCCGCGGTCGGTGAACACCGACAGCCAGACGAGACCGGCGGCGAGGTCGCTGATGGCGAGCGGGATGACCCAGACGTAGAAGTGGAAGCCGGCGAACCGGGGCCGCTCGCGCAGCAGCAGGGCCATCGCGATCGCGAAGGTGAACTGCAGCGGGATGAGCACGACGATGAGCAGCAGGGTGTAGCGCACCGCGGGCCAGAAGTACGGGTCGTCGAACATCCGGCGCAGGTAGGCCAGCGTGGGGCCGTCGTCGCCGGTGACCGCCTGGCCGACGCCGACGATGGTCGGCCAGGCGAACAGCGCCGTCATGAACACCAGCGAGGGTCCGATGAGCAGGAGTGGTGCCGGGACCCGGGCCCGCCGCGGCCGGCGGGCGCGCGGCGGGGTCTCGGTGGCCGGCTCCGCCGTCAGGGTCATCACGCCACCCGGCAGGTGGCGCCGGCCGGGTCCGGCTTCCAGCACGGCACCTTGGCCTCGTCGAGGATCGTGTTGAGGAGCTTGGCCTGGTTGTCGAGGACCTGCTGGACCGGCTTGCCGTCGATGCAGATCTCCTTGAAGGTGTTCTTGAAGATCTGCGAGACCTCGCCGTCCTTGGCGCCGAGCCCGACCGGCGGCAGGGAGACGATGGCGCCGCTCGCGCCCTGCTGCTTCTGGACGGCGGCGGCCTCCAGGGCGATGGCGGGCGGCAGGTCGCTGGGCAGGGTGGCCTTGACGACCGGGAAGAACGCGTTGTCGCGCAGCACGTCGAGCTGGGCGTCGGCGACGGCGAGGGCCTTGATGACGTCCTTCGCCTTGTCCACCTCGGGGGCGCCGCGCGGGATCGCCAGGCCGGCCACCACGAGCAGGTAGCCGAGGCCCTTCGGGCCGCGCGGCGCGGGCAGCACGAGCCAGTCGTCCGGCTTGCCCTTGGGCGCGGCGGCGAGCCGGGCGACGTGGTCCCAGGCCATGAGCACCTCGCCGCGCTGCAGCGGCTCCTGCATGAAGTCGTAGTTGGTGGAGGCGGGCGCGGTGACGGCCCACAGGTCCTTCATGTAGCTCCACGCCTGGGCGGCGTCAGCGCCGCGGAACGTGGTGATCTGCCCGCCGGTGAAGCTCGGCAGCAGGAAACCCTGGAAGAAGCGGTGGTACAGGCCCTTCGGCCCGGCCGGGATGCCGAACACGGGCTTGCCGCCGTTGCCCGCCCGGGCCGCGGTGGCCCAGGCCAGCAGCTGGTCGTAGGTGAGCTGCTGCGGGTCGGCCCCCGACGGCAGCCACTGCAGCGCCTTCTTGTGCACGGCCAGCACATAGGAGGCCTGCATCCAGGGGATGTACTTCGTGGTGGTGCCGCCGAGCTTGCCGAGCCCCAGCAGCTCGGCGTCGATGCCCCGGTCGGCGAGGGCCGACGCGACGTCGTCGAGGTCGAGCAGGCGGCCGGCGTGCGGGGCGAGGTCGCCGTGCAGGCCGCCGACCAGGCTGACCTGCACCTTGCCGGCGTCCACCTGGGACTGCAGCGTCGAGGCGAAGACGCCCGCGTCGACCGGGTTGTACGCGACCTTGGCGGCGGTCACGCGGCTGCCCAGGATCTTCTCGAAGCGCTGGCGCTCCTCGACCGGGGTGAACTGGGTGGACAGGAAGTTCACCGTGCCGCTGTCGCCGCTCGCGCCACTGGTGGAGACCCCGCCGCAGGCGGCGAGGGCGGGTGCCGCGAAGGCACCGAAGCCGGCGCCGAGACCGGCGCGCAGCAGGGTTCGGCGGCTAATCAGGGGCCGGTGCGGGGTACCGTTCGTCATCGCCACTCCCGGAAAGGTGTCGAGTTTTGTAAAGTCATCTTTTGTAAATCGGGGTGACGTAAGTCCACCGTCACGTAACACGCTTGTCAAGAGGTTGTCGATGGATGGCACCACGGATCCGGGTCGGTCGGTCCGCGCGCTGGGCGCCAGCCCGGGCCACCTGCTGGCGTTGATCAGGTCCGCACCGGCCTGGACGCGCCAGCAACTGCTGGACGCCACCGGCATGTCCCGGCCGACGCTGCTGGAGCGGATGTCACCGCTCTTCGCCGCTGGACTGGTCCGCGAGGCCGGGACGACCGCCTCGGTGGGCGGCCGCCCGGCCCAGCTGATCCAGTTCGACGACCGCCATCTCGGCGTGCTCACCTTCGACGTCGGGCACACCCACGGCTGGGTGAGCCTCACCGGCGTGCACGGCCGCGAGCTGCGCTCCAGCCGCTGCGCGCTGGACATCACCGGCACGCCGCCCGACCGGATCGTGCGGCAGCTCACCACCATCGCGGAGCGGCTCACCAAGGACCGGACCGGCGAGCGGATCGTCGGCGTCGGCGTCGGGCTGCCGGGCCCGATCGACCCGGCGACGGGCCTGCCCGGGCCGACGCCGATCATGCCCGGCTGGGACGCCTACCCCGTCCTGGAGCGCCTGCGGCAGCACTGGGACGTGCCGATGGTGCTGGAGAACGACGCCCGCGCCCTGGTGTTCGGCGAGGCCGGCCAGCACGACGGCGACACGCTGCTCGGCGTGAAGTGGGCGACCGGCATCGGCGCCGGGCTGATCGCCGACGGCCGCAGCATCGCCGGCGACGACGGCGCGGCCGGCGACATCGGCCACATCAAGCTGACCGCGGCCGGGCCGCCGTGCCGGTGCGGGCGGCGCGGCTGCCTCGCGGCGCACGCCTCCGGCCACGCGCTCCTCGGCCAGCTCGCCGGGCAGGGCGTGCGGAGCCTCGACGAGCTCGCCCGCCGCAGCGCCGAACCGGAGATCGGCCGGGCGCTCGACGCCGCCGCCCGCAAGGTCGGCACCGTCCTGGCCTCACTCATCGCCATGGCCAACCCGCGCACCCTCGTCCTCGGCGGGATCATCGGCAGCCTCCCCCGGGTCGTGGACACCGTCGCGGCCCGCGTGCGGGAGATCGCCCTCGACCGCAGCACCGAGGGGCTGCGGATCGTGCCGAGCCGGCTCGGTGAGCGGGCCGCCACGGCCGGGCTGGTGCACCTCGTCGTGACCCGGGTGCTCGCGCCCGACGCGATCGACCGTGCGCTGGCCGACCGGGACGGCGCGCTGGGCCCCTCCGCGGGCTGAGGGCGGTCAGCGCACGCTTCCCTCCGCCGACGCCGGCGCCGGCACCGGCACCGGCACCGGCACGCGGGCGCGGTGCAGCGCCGCGACGACCACCGACGCCAGCAGCACCGGCACACCGGCCAGCAGGAGGATGGCCCGGCTCGGCAGCCCGGCCGCGAGCAGCGCCCCGCACACCGCCGGGCCGACGATCGAGCCGACCCGCCCGAGCGCCACGGCCCACGCGATACCGGTCGTGTGGGCGGCGGGGTCGTAGACGCCCAGCGCGAGGGCGGACTGGCCCGCGGGCCCGGCAGCCGCGCCGGCGCCGGCCAGCGCCAGCGCCCCGAGCAGCGCGGGCGTGGCGAGCGGTGCGAGCGAGACCACGGCGAGCATCGCCGCGGCCAGCCCGCACAGGACGACGAGCACGCGGGGGGCGCCGAGACGGGCCGCGGCGACCGCGAGCACCGCGCCGCCCGCGATGCCGCCGAGGCCCCAGACCGCGGTGCCGAGCGGTGCCCGTTCGGCGGTGAACCCGTAGTCGAGCAGCAGCGTCGGCAGCCAGGTGTTCAGCGTCTGGCTCACGGTGAAGACGAGGAACGCGAACCCCCACAGCAGCGCGGTCCGCACGCGCACCTCCGGGCGGAGCAACGCGCCGACCTCGGCACCCCGCTCGTCGGTCCCGCCGTCGATCCGGCCGTCGGTCCGGGGCAGGTGCCGGTACAACAGCAGGGCGAGCACGGCGGCGAGGGCCGCGGCGACCCAGAACACCGCCGGCCAGCCCAGGCCGTGGATGAGCGGGCCGCCGGTGACGCCCCCGAGGACGGCCCCGACGGCCATACCGAGCACCAGCAGCACCGCGGCCGGCTCCCGGCGGCGCGGGCCGGCGAGGTCGGCCGCGAGCGACACGGCCGCCGGCAGTACCGTGCCCAGACCCAGGCCGGTGATGAACCGGATCGCCGTCAGTGCGGGCATGCCCGTCACCGCGGCCGTCGCCGCGGTCGCCGCGCCGAAGGCGAGCACCGACGCCCACACCACCGCCGCGCGGCCGAACCGGGCCGAGAGGCGGGCGCAGGCGAGGTAGCCCAGCACCGCGCCGACGTTGGTCGCCACCAGCGGCAGGGTGAGGTCGGCCGGGCGTAGCCCCCAGTCCTCGCTCAGCGCGGGCGTGACGAAGCTGAGCGAGGCGGTGTCGTAGCCGTCGGCGACCACCGCGGCGAACAGCAGGGCGATCGGCAGCCGGCGAGTGGTGGCCACGGCTCCCCCTCATGATCGGTACGAAGGTCGTGACGCTAGCGGGCCGGCGCCGCCGGAACATCGGCCACCTGGCTACTGCCCGGCGGCCGCGGTCGGGCCGCCGCGGCGGACCACCTCGGCCGCCAGCTCGGCCCGGTTGGCCAGCCCGGTCTTGGCGAAGATGTGGCCGAGGTGCGTCTTCACGGTCGCCCGGGAGACGAAGAGCCGCTGGGCGATCACCGGGTTGGTGTGCCCCTCGGCGACGAGCTGGGCGATCACCAGTTCGGTCGGGGTGAGGCTGGGCCATCCGCTCGCCGGGCGGCCGCGGGTGCCCCGGCCGCGCGACGCGTAGTCGATCGCCGCGTCGAGCGTCAGACCGGCGCCCTCACGCACCGCGGCGCGCAGGCCGGGCGGGTCGACCGCCCGGGCCACGGCGGTCCGCGTGGTCCGGTCGCGCAGGTCGTCGGCGTGGCTCCGCCGGGCGCCGAGGCGGCGGCGGGCGGCGCCGGCGGCGGCGAACAGCCGGGCGGCCCGGGCCTCGTCGCCGTCGAGCGCGGCCAGGCCGGCGACGGCCTCCAGGGTCGCGACGGCGTCGAGGAGGTAGCCGGCGTCGCGCTGCGTCGCGAGGGCGGCGTGCAGCAGGTCGCGGCCCCGGTCGCGCTGCCCGGCCAGCACGGCCGCCCGGCCGAGCCGCGCGTCGGCGCCCGCCAGCAGCCAGGGGTCGCCGACCGCCCGGGCCGCCACGGCCGCCTGCTCGAGGGTGGGCGCCGCGGGGGGCGGG
>NZ_JBEXCY010000216.1:0-19632 GCF_040605515.1 Dactylosporangium sp. NPDC005572
GCACCGCTGCGCGGCGGCCGCGCCCGGCTCGCCGCTCGCCCTGGCCGTCGCCGGGCTGCCCGACGACGAGGCGTCGGGCGCGCTCGCGTTGATCCACAATGGACAGGACTGCGTCCGGGCGACGGCCGGGACCGCGGTCGCCGGCGGCGGGAAGCCGGTGCCGATCGACGGCCGGTTCCGCATCGGCAGCATGACGAAGACGTTCACCGCCGTGCTCGTGCTCCAGCTCGCCGCCGAGCACCGCATCGACCTCGACCTGACCGTGCAGCACTACCTGCCGGGGCTGCTGCCGGAGGGCACGGCGCCGGTGACCGTGCGGCAGCTCCTGACGTACACCAGCGGCATCCAGCACGTCATGGTCACGAACAAGGACCCGGCCTGGTTCCTCGCCCACCGGTACGACCACTGGCCGAAGGGCAGCCAGATCGACACCGCCGCCGGCCTGGCGTTCCCGCCGGGGACGATGCAGCGGTACGGCAACGTCGACTACATCGTCGCGGGGCTGCTCGTCGAGAAGGTCACCGGCCGCTCCTGGGAGTCGCAGATCCAGCGGCGGATCGTCGAGCCGCTCGGCCTGCGCGGCACCAGCGCGCCCGGCCGGTCGCTCGACGTGCCCGGCCCGCACGCCCACGGCTACGAGGCGACGCCGGAGGGCTGGGTCGACGTGACCCGGGCCGACACCTCGCTGCAGTGGTCGGCGGCGGCGGTCATCTCCACGGCGCCGGATCTCGACCGGTTCATGGTGGCGCTGTTCAGCGGCCGGCTGGTGCCGGAGCCGCAGCTGTCGGAGATGTTCACCGTCCCGGACGTGCCGATGTACGGCGGCGGCGCGGCGGTGTACAGCGCGGGGCTGACCCGCATCCCGGTGACCCCGACCGTGACGGTGTGGGGCAAGAGCGGCGACCGCCCGGGGTACAACAACGGCATGGGAGCCACGCGGGACCTGAGCCGGCGGCTGGTCTTCTCGGTGAACACGCTGCACATGGGCGGCACCGAGCAGCCGGTGCGCTCGCAGCGGATCATCGCCGCCGCGCTCGGTTAGCCGGTCACCTCGTACCGCACCGACACCTCGTCGGTGAGCACGACGGCGGCGCCGGGCCGCAGGGTCTGGCTGCCGCCGGCGGGCAGCGGCACCGGGCGCTCGCCGGGCTGCTGGATCACGGTGCCGTTGCGCGAGCCGAGGTCGACGGCGACCACGTCCCAGCCGTCGACCTGGATCTCCACGTGGCGGCGGGAGATGCCGTTGTTGGCGCTGGTCACGGTGACGTGACGGCGCAGGACGGGCTCCTCCGGGTCGGGCAGGCCGGGTGCGCGGCCGAGGATGACCGCGCGGTCGAGCGGGACCGTGTCGCCGCTGGGCAGGCGCAGCTGGCCGGGCAGCGGCAGGGCCACCTCGACCGCGCTCTGCGGCGGCACGGGCACCCGGCAGACCCGGCAGAGCACCGAGCCGGGCGGGTTGAGGTGCCCGACCACGCACCGCACCGCGGAAATCGTGGTGCGGGACCTCCGCTGGATGGGGACGGCGGCCGGGGCGGGGACGGCCGGCGGGTCGGCGGCCTCGGCCGTGCCGCGCAGGTCCGTCGTGAGCGGGGCGCTCGGGGCGCCGGAGGCGGACACCACGCCGGCCCGGAAGACCGACGAATCGGACGCGGCCGCGGGCACCAGCGGGGTCTCCCCGGTGGGCTGGCGCGGGACGGCCGGCGCCGCGGCGGCCGGCTCGGCCGGGGCCGGAGCCGCCGCCGGGTCCTCCGGCGACGGCTCGGCCTCCTCGTTCAGCCGGACCAGCAGCGACGACGCGAGGACGACGCCGCGGTCCACGGGCAGCTCGGCCGGGGCCGGCTTCGGCTCGTACGGCCCGGCCAGGCGGATCGTCGCGACCGGCCGGAACACGTCCCGGCCGGCCCCGTCCGCGGCGCGGACCGAGACGGTGTAGCCGTCGATGTCGAGCACCTCGGCGTGGGCGTCCCCCCGGACCAGGGCCCGGGCACCGTACATGTCCGCGCGGACGACGACGAAGCTCGCGGTACCGAAGGAGCCGCCGGACAGCACCGAGGCGATCTCGGCCGCCGTGGCGCCCGCCTGGACGAGCTTCCAGCACTCCTCGGTCTCCGGGTCGCCGGGCGCCACGTTGGCCAGCGCCCACACGCTCTTCCCGGCGAAGGCCAGCCAGTCCCCCGGCACGTAGCCCGTCATCGGCGCACGATCCTTTCACTCCCCCACCGCCACCAGTCGATCAGCGTAAGGGAAGGAGTCGATCAGACACGACTCCACTTCTGGTTGGATCCGCCACCGCACGTCCAGAGCTGCAACTGCGCCCCGTTGGCGCTGTTCCAGTCCTTGATGTCGACGCACTTGTTCGCCGACACGTTGACCAGGTCGCCCGCGGCGGACAGGGTGAAGCGCTGCACCGGGTTTCCGTTGCAGGTCACCAGCTGGATCGGGGTGCCGTCGGCGGTCCCGGCGGCGGCCGGGTCCATGCACTTGCCCAACGCGCGCAGCGTGCCGTCGGCGTTGAAGGTCCACTGCTGGGCGGCCGTGCCGTTGCAGTCGTACATCTGCAGCCGCGCCCCGTCGACCGGGTTCGCCCCGGGGATGTCGATGCAGCGGTTGCTGAAGTTCGAGCGCAGGGCGCTGGTGCCCCCGCCGCCGCCACCGCCGTCGGTGTACGCCGAGACGCGCACGTAGTCGACCAGCATCTGCTGCGGGAAGACGGTCGAGGCGTCCGGGTAGCCCGGCCAGTAGCCGCCGACGGCGACGTTCATGATCATGTAGAACGGGTGGTCGAAGACCCAGCGGTCGCCGCCGAGGTTCGCCGGGGTGATCCGGAAGTACTCCGAGCCGTCGAGGAACCACTGGATGAGGTTCGGCGACCAGTCGACCGAGTAGGTGTGGAAGCCGTCGCCGAGCGGCGCGCCGATGGTCCGGCCGGCGCCGATGCCCTCGGCGCCGGAGTAGCCGGGCCCGTGGACCGTGCCGTGGACCGTGTTCGGCTCCCGGCCGATGTTCTCCATGATGTCGATCTCGCCCTGGGTGGGCCAGCCGGCGGTACCGTCGCCGAGCATCCAGAACGCGGGCCAGATGCCCTGCCCCTTGGGGATCTTGATGCGGGCCTCGAAGCGCCCGTACCGCTGGGTGAACTTGCCCGAGGTCCGGATACGCGCCGACGTGTACTGGCAGTAGCCGTAGTGGCACTGGTAGTTCGCCGGGTTCTCCCTGCGCGCCGTGATGGCGAGCTGGCCCGCGCCGTTCTGCACGATGTTCGACGTACTGCTGGTGTAGTACTGCTGCTCGTTGTTGCCCCAGCCGCTGCCGCCGATGTCGAAGGCCCACTTCGACGTGTCGACGGGCGTGCCGGCCGGGGCGTTGAACTCGTCCTGCCAGGTGATGCCGCCGATGGCGGCGTTGGCGGCCTCCGGGCGCTCGATTGCGGCGAGCGCGCCGGTGAGCGTCACGGCCAGGGCGGCGGCCGCGACGAGCCTTCTGATGGGACGCATGGGGGTACCTCCGAATCGATGGTCGGCGATCGATGCGTCGGCTTATTCTGCGTCCCGAACTAATTAATGGGAAGGGTTGTTTACGAAAAACTTGGTACCGGAAGCGCGGGACCAGGGTCTGGAGCTGCGCGGACATCCCGGCCGGCTCGTCCGCGGCCTGGCGACCTCGGCGCGGGCCGGCGAGCTGCGCGAGGTCCACTCAGCCGATACCGGGCCCGACCGGGGCGTCGCCGCGCAGCGTGATGCGGTGCATGACCCGGTGGGCCGTGCCGTAGTCGCGGTTGGCGTAGTGGATGGTGCTGCGGTTGTCCCACATCGCCACGTCGCCCGGCCGCCAGCGGTGCCGCACGATGTGCTCGGGCTTGGTCAGATGGGCGTAGAGCAGGTCGAGGATGCCCCGGCTCTCGGCCTCCGACACGCCGACGACGTGCGAGGTGAAGCCCGGGTTGACGAAGAGGCCCTTGCGGCCGGTCTCCGGGTGGACCCGCACGACCGGGTGCTCGACCGGGTCGAGCCGGGTGACCACCTCGCCGTCCCAGACGCTGCCCTGCCCGCCGCGGCGCTGGGCCAGGTAGTAACCGAACTCGCGATTGCCGTCGTGCACGGCGGTGAGCCGGTCGGCGAGGTCGCGCACCGGCGCGGACAGCGACTCGTAGGCGAGCTGGCTGTCGGCCCAGCTCGTGTCGCCGCCCGACGGCGGCAGCGTGACGGCGCGCAGGATCGAGCCGAGCGGCGGGCGCCGCATGAACGTGACGTCGGTGTGCCACACGTCGGCGAAGCCGTTGTCGGCGCTGTCCAACGCGTAGATCTCCGGGTGCGCGTCGTCGACCCCGCCGACGACCGGGTGCGAGGCGGTCAGCTCGCCGAGCCGCCGGCCGAGGCGCACCTGCCCGTCCTCGTCGAGCTGCTGGTCGCGCAGGAACAGCACCTTGTGCTCCACGAGCGCGGCGCGGACGTCGGCGATCTCCGCGTCGGTGGCGCGGTCGAGGTCGACGCCGAACACCTCGGCGCCGAAGCGGGGGCCGAGCGGGTCGAGCTTCACGGTTTCCTCCTCACGGGGCAGCGGCCTCGCGGACGGCGTGGCCGATGGTCGCCCGGTACTGCGCGTACTCGGGCGAGCCGCGCAGCTCGTCCGGCTCGACGCCGGTGCGCGGCAGGTCGACGTCGAGGTCGAGGGCTACGCGGCCGGGGCGGCTGGTGAGCACCACGACGCGACTGCCGAGGTACACCGCCTCGTCCACACTGTGCGTGACGAACACGCAGGTCCGGCCGGTCTCGGCGGTCACCCGGCGCAGGTCCTCCTGCAGCCGCTCCCGGGTGAGCGCGTCCAGTGCGGCGAACGGCTCGTCGAGGAGCAGCAGCGGATTCGGTACCGCGAGCGCCCGCGCGATCGCCACCCGCTGCTGCTGGCCGCCGGAGATCTGCCACGTGCGCCGCCCGGCGACGTCGTCCAGCCCGACCCGGGCCAGCAGCTCGGGGACCTTCCGCAGCCGCTCCTCCCGCGGGACACCGGCGTATCGCAGGCCCAGCTCGACGTTGCCCCCGACGGTCTTCCAGGGCAGCAGCCTCGGCGCCTGGAAGACCAGCCCGGCGCCCCGGCCCGGCTCCGGCGCCGCCCCGGCGACGTGGACGGTGCCGGTGCTCGGGCGCTCGAAGCCAGCGACGAGCCGCAGCAGCGTGCTCTTGCCGCAGCCGGACGCGCCGACCAGGACCAGGAACGATCCCGCCGCGACGCGCAGGTCGATCGGGCCCAGCGCGGTGACCGTGTCGTAGCGGTGCTCGACGCCGGTCACCGCGATCGCCTCAGTACTTGAGGACATCCGGCAGGCCCTTGGTGTAGATGGCCTTCTCGACCGTGGCCAGGTCGGGCACGGCGTCGATCTTCTTCTGGGCCTTGAGGAACTCGGCCGCGGCGAGCAGGTTCTTCGCGAGGTCGCCGACCTTGTCCGGGGTGCCGAGCCACTCGCTCGTCGCGAGGTCGGCCGGCTTGAGGAAGACGCCCTGGCCGAGCTGGTGCTTGGCGTCCTCGGTGCTGATGTTGAGCTCCTTGCCGACGGCGGTCGCGGCGGCGGTGGGGTCGTTCGCGATGATGTCGAGCGCCTTGGCCTCGGCCTTGCGCCAGGCGTCGACGGCTTCCGGGTGGGCGTTCGCGAAGGCGGTCGAGACCACGCCGAGGTCGAGCGTCGGCTTGCCGGCGGTGGCCAGCTCGCGGCTGGAGATGAGCACCTTGCCGGTCTTCTTGAGCTCGTCGAGCGACGGCAGCCAGGTGTAGGCGGCGTCGAGGTCGCCACGGGTCCACGCGGCCTGGATGTCCTGCGGCTCCAGGTCGACGATGGTCAGCTCGGACTCCTTGACGCCGGCCTTGTCGAGCGCGGCGAGCAGGCTGTAGTGCGCGGTCGACGCGAACGGCGTGCCGACCTTCTTCCCGCGCAGGTCGGCGACGGCGTTGATGTTCGTGCCGTTGCGGGCGACGAGCGCCTCGTTGTCGCCGGCGACGTCGAGCACGAAGGCCACCTGGTACGGGATGTTCAGCGGTGCCGACAGCCCGCGGGCCACCGGGCTGGAGCCGATCGCGGCGATGTCGACGCTGCCGGCCACGAACGCGGTGTTGATGCTCGCACCGGAGTCGAACTTCGTCCAGGTGATGCTGTAGCCGGGCAGCGCCTTCTCCAGCAGGCCCTGGTTCTTCACGATGAGGTCGCCGCTCGGGAACGCCTGGTAGGCGATCCGGATCGTCTTCTTCTCCGGGTCCGCACCGCCACCGCCGGCGGCACCGTCACCGCAGGCGGCGGCAGCGCTGAGGGTGAGGGCCAGCGCGGCAACGAGTGCAATCTTCAAACGCACAGGGGTTCCCTTGTCTCTAGTATTTGCCACGCCAGGGGATCAGCCAGGTCTCGGCGCGCTTGAGCGCCGCGTCGATGAGCAGCCCGGACAGGCCGATCGCGAAGAGTCCGAGCACGACGACGTCGGTCTGGGAGTACCGCTGGGCGTCGCGGACCATGCCGCCGATGCCCGGTACCCCGTTGATGGTCTCGGCGGCGACGACCGAGGAGTACGCGACGCCGACCGCGATCCGGATGCCGGTGAAGATCTCCGGCAGCGCGCTGGGCAGCACCACGTCGCGGGTCGCCGCCCACCGGCTCGCGCCGAGCGCCCGGACGGCCTCTACGAGCGCCGTCGGCGCCGACTGCACGGCGGACGCGGTGGCCACCGCCACCGGCGGCAGCGCGGCGATCGACAGCAGCCACAGCTTGGGCGTCTCGTCGATGCCGAACCAGATGATGAACAGCGAGAAGTACGCCAGGGGCGGCAGCGCCCGCACGAACGTGACGACGGGCTCGGTGACCACCCGCACCCAGCCGACGGTGCCCATGACGACGCCGACGAGAAGCCCGCCCGCGACGCCGATCGCCGAGCCGATGAGGATCCGGCGCAGGCTGACCCCGAGGTGCTCGATGAGCAGGTGCCCGGAATAGCCGCGGGTGCCGTCGTGGACGGTCGAGGTCTGGACCAGGCGGTGCCAGACCGCGGCGGGCGACGGGATGAACGCGGGGTTGTCCATGACCACGGCTGTGACCTGCCACAGCACGCCAAGGACGACGAGCGCGACGGCCCGCAGCCCGAGCCGCCGCACCCAGGCCGCCCGGTCGCCCGCACTCCCGCCGCCGCGCTCGCCGGCAACCTCGGTCCCGGCGCCGGTCCGGCCGGCAGACACCACCGCCACGGCCGCCACCCCTCTCTCGGTAAGTCGCTAATTCCTACCGAAAAAGTAGACTAGAAGCAACCCTGGGTTATCCCCGCCACTCGTCGGCGAGCAGGGCGAAGGAGCGGACGCGGTCGGTGTGGTCGTGGGTGATCGTCGTGACCAGCAGCTCGTCCGCCGCCGTGGCGCGCCGCAGCGTGCGCAGGCGGTCGGCGACCTCGGGTGCGGTACCCACGAACTGGGTGTCCAGGCGGTCCTGGACCAGGGCCTGGTCCTCCGCCGTCCACGGGGCCGCCGCGGCCTCGGCCGGCGTCGGGAACGGAATCGCGCCGCGGCCGGTGCGGATGCTGTGCACCCACGGGGCGTAGCCCGCCGACAGGTGCCGTGCCTCCTGCGCCGTCGGCGCGACCACGACGTCGGCCGAGACGAGGACATACGGGCGGTCGAGGACCTCCGACGGGCGGAACGCGGCGCGGTACGCCTCGACGGCCTCCAGGACCGTCGCCGGGCTCACGTGGTAGTTGGCGGCGAACGGCAGGCCCCGCTCCCCCGCCACCGTGGCGCTCTGGCCGGCGCTGCTGCCCAGGATCCACAGCTCGACCTTCGCGCCCTCGCCGGGGGTGGCGTGGACGTCGACGCCGTCGCGGGCGTACGTGCCGGCGATCAGGGCGCGGATGTCGTCGACCACGTCGGCGAAGTCCGGGGACACCGCCTCGGGCTGCTGGAGCAGGGCGGCGTAGGCGGCCCACCGGGGCGAGGCGATGAGCTTCGCGAAGTCGAACGGCGGCGGGATCAGCAGGCCGTCGACGGTCAGCGGCTCGGTCCGCGGGGCCGGGCGGGGCGCGCCGAGGGCGGCGACCGCCTCGGCCCGGCGCTGGCCGGAGCGGCCGAGCCCGAGGTCGAGGCGGCCCGGGTGCACCGCGTCGAGGAGGCCGAACGACTCGACCACCGACAGCGCCGTCTGGTGGCCGACCTGGACCGCGCCCGAGCCGACCCGGATGCGGTCGGTGGCCGCCAGGATGAGGCCGATGAGCACGGCCGGGGCGGCGCTCGCGACGCCGTCGGCGAAGTGGTGCTCGGCGACCCAGTAGCGGTGGTAGCCGAACCGCTCGGCCCGCTGCGCGAGGTCGACCGTGTTGCGCAGTGCCTGGCCGGCGTCGCTGCCGGAGCTGATCGGCGCGAGGTCCAGGATGGAGAGTGGGACGGTCATCGCGGGACCTCCGGCGACGGGAACGGACGGCTGGGGATCTCCTTGCGCAGCACCGGGGCGATCTCGCTCTGGAACAGCTCCAGCGACGCGCGGTGCTGCTTGTCGGTGAGGCCGTCCGCGTCGGCCTGCAGATGCATCACCTCGTGGCCGAGGCGGGCGTGGTAGCGATGGACCTTGTCGATGATCTGCTGCGGGCTGCCGACCAGGATGGAGCTGCGCTCGATCGCGTCCTCCAGCGTCGGGAACACCGGCTGGACGCCGAAGCGCTGGAAGGCCTCCAGGCGGGCCGCGTAGATCGGGCGGTACGTCTCGATCGCCTCCTGCGACGTGCGCGCCGCGTAGAAGCCCGCGGTGCCGGCCCCGACCAGGGCCCGCTCGGCCGGCCAGCCGTGGAACTCGAGGCGCTCCCGGTAGTGGTTGACCAGCTCCTCGTAGGGCTCGACCGGGTTGGTGACGTTCGCCGAGAACAGCGGGTCGCCGTGCAGCGCGGCGAGCTCGACCGAGGCCTTGCTCGTCGCGCTGCCGTGCCAGATGCGGATCGGCTGCTGCAGCGGCCGCGGCAGCGTCTCCGCGTCGGACAGTGGCGGGCGGAACCGGCCCGACCAGGTGACCCGCTCCTCCCGCCACAGCTTGGTGAAGAGCTCGTAGCCCTCGCGGTTGCGGTCCCACTGGTCGTCGGCGGTGACGTGGAACAGCTTGGCCTGCGCGGCGCCGTTGCCCTTGCCGACGATGAGCTCCAGCCGCCCGTCGGAGAGGTTGTCCAGCGTGGAGTAGTCCTCGAAGGCGCGCACCGGGTCGAGCAGGCTGAGCGTGGTGACCGCGGTGAACAGCCGGATGGTGCTGGTCCGCGCGGCGATGTGGCTCAGCACGACCGGCGGCGACGAGGAGATGAACGGCTTCTCGTGCCGCTCGCCGACGCCGAAGCCGTCGAAGCCGAGCTCCTCGGCGAGGACCGCGTTGTCGACCACCTCGCGCAGCCGGTCCCGGGGCGACTTCCTGCCGTCGTGGACGATCAGGGTGATGGTGATGAACTTCAAAACACACCTTCCGCGAACGCGTAGGCCTCTTCCAGGTGCGGGTAGCCGGAGAGGATGAACTCGTCGATGCCGGCCGCGCGGTACTCGGCGATGCGGGCGGCGACCTCGGTGTGGCTGCCGACGAGCGCGGTGCCGGCGCCGCCGCGGACCAGGCCGATGCCGGCCCACAGGTTCGGCGCCACGACGAGCCGGTCCCGGTCGCCGCCGTGCAGGTCGAGCATGCGGCGCTGGCCGACCGAGTCGAGGCTGCGCAGGCTGGCCTGCCGTGCGCGGATCGTGTCGTCGTCGAGGCCGGCGATGAGCCGTTCGGCGTCGGCCCAGGCCTGGTCGGCGGTGGGGCGGGTGATGACGTGCAGCCGGATCCCGAAGCGGATCGGGCGCGCCGCCTCGGCCCGCACCTTGGCGACCTTCTCGGCGACCTGCTCGACCGGCTCGCCCCAGGTGAGGTAGACGTCGGCGTGCCGGGCGGCGAGGCTGATCGCGGCGGGCGAGGAGCCGCCGAGGTAGATCGTCGGCCGGGTCGCGGGTGGCTCGCGCAGCAGGCCGCCCTCGACCGTGTACTGCGGGCCCCGGTGGTCGAACCGCTCGCCGGACCACGCCTTGAGCACCACGTCGAGGAACTCGCCGGCGCGCTCGTAGCGGGCGTCGTGGTCGTGGAAGTCGCCGTAGCCGCGCTGCTCGGCGGCGCTGCTGCCGATGACGACGTTGAGCAGCAGCCGGCCTTCGGAGAGCCGCTGGAACGTGGCGGCCATCTGGGCGGCGAGGGCCGGCGCGATGAGGCCGGGCCGGAACGCGACGAGGAACTTCAGGCGGCGGGTCGCGGCGATGAGCGCGGCCGTGGTGAGCCAGGCGTCCTCGCAGTGCACGCCGGTCGGGGTCAGCACGCCGGCGTAGCCGAGCTGGTCGGCGGCGCGGGCGATCTGCGTGAGGTAGTCCAGCGTCGGCGCCCGGTGGGTCGCGGAGCGGGGCAGCGGCGACGTGTCGTCCGCGCCGATGATGCCGCCGTGGGTGCCGGCGCCGACGGCGTGGTCGTCGCCGCCGGTCGGCAGGAACCAGTGGTACACCGGATCACTCAGGTGCTCACTCATGGGCAAGCCCGAGATGGCCGCGCAGTGTCGTGGTCGTGTAGTCGGCCCGCAGCACGCCGCGCTCCTGCAGCAGCGGGACGACCTGGTCGACGAACTCGTCGAGCCCGCCGGGGACGATGTGCGGCACCAGGATGAACCCGTCGGCCGCGTCCTCCTGCACGTACCGGTTCAGCGTCTCGGCCACCGAGGCCGGCGTGCCGATGAACGTCTGCCGGCCGAAGACCTCGATGATGAGGTCGCGGATGCCGAGGCCCTTCTCCTCCGACAGGGCGCGCCACTGCTGCGCGGTGGCGACCGGGTCGTCGAACATCCGCGCGCGGCCCTTGATGATCGAGTCGTCGTCGAGGACCGGGTCGAACGCGGGCAGCGGCCCCTCCGGGTCGAAGTCGCTGAGGTCCTTGTTCCACAGCTGCTCCAGCAGCAGGATCGCGGTCTGCGGGCTGACCTGCTGGCGCCGCACGTGGTGGGCCCGCTCGCGCGCCTCCTCCTCGGTGTCGCCGAGGACGAAGGTGCTGGCCGGCAGGATCTTCAGCTCGTCCGGCCGCCGGCCGAACCCGGCCATGCGGCCCTTCACGTCGGCGTAGAACGCCTTGGCGTCCTCGAACGTCCCGTGCCGGGAGAAGATCGCGTCGGCGTCCCGGGCGGCGAAGTCGCGGCCCGGGCCCGAGTCGCCGGCCTGGATGATGAGCGGCCGGCCCTGCGGGCTGCGCGGCACGGTGAAGTGCCCCTCGATGTCGATGTGCTGTCCCTTGTGGACGAACGCGCCGGGCGCGCCGTGCCGCACGAACACGCCGCTCGCCGGGTCGGCCACGACCTCGCCGGCCGGCCAGGTCGCCCACAGCTCGCGGGCGGTCTGGAGCACCTCGGCGGCGCGGGTGTAGCGGTCCGCGCGGTCGAGGTAGCCGCCCCGGCGGAAGTTCTCGCCGGTGAAGGCGTCGGACGAGGTGACGATGTTCCAGCCGGCCCGGCCGCCGGAGAGGTGGTCGAGGGTGGCCAGCTTGCGGGCCAGCTCGTAGGGCTCGTTGAAGGTGGCGTTGACGGTGCCGGTGAGCCCGAGCCGGGTGGTCACCGCGGCCAGGCCGGCCAGCACGGTGAGGGCGTCGGGGCGGCCGACGACGTCGAGGTCGTGGATGCGCCCGCGCTGCTCGCGCAGGCGCAGGCCCTCGGCGAGGAAGAAGAAGTCGAACTTGCCGCGCTCCGCGGTACGGGCGAAGCGCTCGAACGAGTCGAACGCGATCTGGCTGCCGGAGGCGGGGTCGCTCCACACCGTCGTGTTGTTGACGCCCGGGAAGTGGGCGGCCAGGATCACCTGCTTGGTCATGCGGTCACTCCGGCGGCGTAGCGGTTCGGCGCGGCGGGCAGGCCCAGGTGCCCGCGCAGGGTGGTCTCCGAGTAGGCGGCGCGGAACGCCCCGCGGGTGCGCAGCTCGGGCACCAGCCCGTCGACGATCGCGGTGAGGTCGGCCGGGAGCACGCCGGGCCGCAGGCGGAAGCCGTCGAGCCCGGCCGCCTGCCACTCCAGCAGCAGGTCCGCGAGCTGCGCCGGGGTGCCGGTGAAGATGAACGCGTCGCTGGTCACCTCGTCGAGCTCGTCGAGGCGCGCCTTCTCCGCGGCGTCGAAGAAGACCACGACGTCGGCCCAGACCTGGATCGGCCGCTCGGTGAGCGAGCGCACCTCGGCGGCGATCGCGGCCGCCTGCGCGGCGTCGGCCGGGGTGATGTACACGATGTCGGCGGCGGCCGCGGCGAACTCGTACGGCACCCGCTGGTGCGCGAGGGCGGTGACCACCGGCTGGCCCTGCGGCGGGCGCGGCGTGATCGACGGGCCCTTGACGCTGAAGCGCGGCCCGCTGAAGTCGACGTAGTGCAGCTTGTCGCGGTCGACGAACCGGCCGGTGGCGACGTCGCGGATCTCGGCGTCGTCCTCCCAGCTGTCCCAGAGCCGCCGGACGGCCTCCACGTGGTCGGCGGCCTCGGCGAAGAGCTCGTCGATCGCCTCCATCCCGGTCGTGCGGTGACCGAAGAAGTGGCGGGCCTCGTTCGGGCGGCCGGAGACCTGGACCCGCCAGCCGGCCCGGCCGCGGCTGAGGTAGTCGAGCGTGGCGAGCTGGGTGGAGACGTGGAACGGCTCGGTGTAGGTGGTGGTGACCGTCGGTACCAGGCCGATGTGCCGGGTGACCGGGGCGATCCGCGCCGCGATGAGCAGCGCGTCGAGCCGCCCCTTGACCCGGTCGGCGCGGCCGTCGAGCTCCATGAAGTCGCCGGACTGCAGGCCGAGCGAGTCCTCGATGGTGACGAAGTCGAGCGTGCCGCGCTCCGCCTCGCGGACCAGCCGCAGCCAGTACGCGGGTGCGAACAGCTCGGCGGGGCCGGCGCCGGCGGCGCGCCAGGCAGCCGGGTGCCAGCCGGCGCCGTCGAGGGCGGCGGCGAGGTGCAGCTCCTGGGTCATGCGGGGATTCCTTCCGGGCGCTCGGCCGGCGCCGTCCAGTCCAGGGTGTTCGGCGTCCTGAACGTGCTGAAGTCGGTGGTGTCGCGGAACGCCGGGACGGTGTAGAGGTCCCGCGCGTAGGCCCACAGGTGCGGGTGGTCGGCCAGGCCCGCGCCGTGCCGCACGAGGGTTACCCACAGCCGCACGTCGGCCTGGGTGATCGACGGGCCGGTGAGGTACCGCCGCGTGGCGAGGCGCTCGTCGAGCGTCGCGAACGCGCCTTCGACGTCGCCGCCCTGGTTCACCGCGGGGCCGATCCACTCGTCGAGCGCCTCGATCTCCTCGCGCAGCGCCTCCGGATAGGTGTCGACCACCGGCTCGGCGATCGACCGGAACCTCGTGGCGAGGTCGATGCCCAGCGTCTTGTACTCGTTGCTCAGCACCCGGCCGGTCGCCCGGTCCCACAGCGTCGGCACCGAGACGTGGCCGTCGAACCCGGGCTCGGTCGCCTCGTAGGCCTGCCGCAGCAGGGTGAAGCCGTTGACCGGGTCGGGCCCGTACTTCTCGCGGAAGGCCCAGCCGCGGCCGTCGCGGGCGTTGTCGACGTACGAGACGCCGACGACGTCGCGCAGGCCGGCCAGCTCGATCGTGATCGTGATCCGCTGGGCCCACGGGCAGAACCAGCCCGCGTAGACGTGGTAGCGGCCGGCCTCGGCCTCGGTGATCCGGCCGGCGAACCGGTAGAGCGGCCGGGGGTCGCCGGGGTCGCGGACGACCCGGTACTCCCCGTGCGCGGTCGTGTCGACCGGGCTGGCAAGGCGGCTGGAGCGCGGCAGTCTCGACATGGTGCACCTCCGGAGCGGGATAGCCGACTAATCCTACGTGCAAGATATGGTATTGGCCAGGGGTTCGTGACGCGGACCTCGGTTCGTTGACTTGCACCGATGCGCGCTGCTGCACTGGCGGGACCGATGCCGCGAGTCCGGCACCTTCCCACGCTGCTGTCCCGCGTTCGTACTTTCGCCACGCACATTGAGGATCTTCTATGCGAAAACACCTCGCCACCCTCGCCCTCGTCGGCTTACTCCTGTCCGGGTGCGCCGGCTCCGCCGCCGAACCGGACGCTGACGCCGGCGCCCCGGTCCAGGGCGGCTCGCTCACCTGGGCCGTCGAGACCGAGCCGATCACGTTCAACCCGCACCAGTACGCGCAGGCCAAGGCCCGCCTGCTGGTCTGGAACAGCTTCGAGGCGCTGCTCACCCACGACGACAAGGGCGGCTACCTGCCCTGGCTCGCCAAGTCCTGGGACGTCTCCGCCGACGGCCTGACCTACACGTTCAAGCTCCGCGAGGGCGTGACCTTCCACGACGGCGAGAAGTTCGACGCCGCCGCGGTGAAGGCCAACCTCGACCAGCTGCTGGTGTCCGGCTACGCCCCCGGGGTGGCCTCGACCCAGCTCAAGAACTACCAGGACGCCAAGGTCGTGGACGCGGGCACCATCGAGGTACACCTCAAGAAGCCCGACGTGCTGATCCTGGACTTCTTCGCCTCGCCGCAGGGCGCCCAGGTCTCGCCGAAGTCGCTCAAGAGCCCCGACCTCAAGGCCGGCGGCCCCGACGTGGTCGGCACCGGGCCGTTCATCCTGGACCGCTACACGAAGGGCCAGGAGGTGCACTACAAGAAGAACCCGGCCTACCAGTGGGCGCCGGAGAACGCCGGCCACCAGGGGCCGGCCTACCTCGACGAGATCACCTACCGGTTCCTCAAGGAGTCGTCGGTGCGCATCGGCGCGCTGACCTCCGGCCAGGTCGACGTGGTCGAGGGCGTGCCCGCGACCGAGCAGGAGCTGGTCAAGGGCGACCCCAACCTCACCTTCAGCAAGCAGCTCAACAGCGGTACCGCCTACAGCTACTACTTCAACCAGACCCGCGCGCCGTTCGACGACCTCCGGGTCCGCAAGGCCTTCCGCGACGCCGTCGACGTCGACGCCCTCCTCCAGGGTGTGTACCGCGGCACGGCGACCCGGGCGTGGAGCATCGTCAGCCCGTCGAGCCAGTTCTACGACGCCACGCTGGAGAAGACCTACGGCAACAACCCGGCGAACGCCAACAAGCTGCTCGACGAGGCCGGCTGGGCCACGAAGGACGCCGAGGGCTTCCGCACCAAGGACGGCAAGCGGCTGACGGCACGCATCTTCCTGTCGGCGCCGTTCGTGCGGGACAAGCGCGACATCCTCGCCCAGGCCGTGCAGGCCGCGGTGAAGCAGTCCGCCGGCATCGACCTCCAGGTCAAGGTCGTCGACCAGGGCACCGCGACCGACGCGCTCAACAAGGGCGACTTCGAGGTCTTCGACAACTCCCGCGCCGACACAGACGCCGGCGCCGCGCTCACCCTGATCCTGCCCAAGGGCGCGCCGATCAACCGGCACGGCTTCACCTCGCCGGAGATCGACGAGCAGGTCGCCCAGGCCCAGGCCACGCAGGACACGGCCAAACGCAAGGAGTTGTACCTCAAGCTCCAGCAGACCGTGGTCGCCGACAACGCGACGCTGCTGCCGCTGTACGCGCCGCAGGACCAGATCGCCGCGCAGAAGAAGGTCGGCGGCCTGAAGTTCGAGCCGACCGCCGGCGTGCCGGGCAGCGCGTACAACGTCTGGATCGGCAAGTAGCACCATGCTGGCCGCGATCCTGAAACGGCTGGGCAGCGGGGCGGTGGTCCTCTGGGCCGCCGCCTCCGCGGCGTACCTCGCGCTGCGGCTCGCCCCCGGCGACACCATCGACACGCTCGTGGGCGACGGGCCCGACACGCCCGTCATCCGCGCCCAGATCGCCAAGGACCTCGGCCTGGACCGGCCGGCCGTCGTGCAGTACGCCGACTACCTCTGGCGGCTGCTGCACGGCGACTTCGGCCGCTCCTACGTACTGCAGCGGCCGGTGATCGACATCATCGGCAGCCAGATCTGGCCGACCGTGAAGCTGACCCTGGTCGCGTCGGCGTTCAGCGTGGTCATCGCGGTCGGCCTGGCGGTGCTCACCGCTGGCCGGGCCCGCTGGCTGCGCGGTCTCGTGTCCGGCGTCGAGCTGACCGTGGTGTCGGCGCCCGGCTTCCTCATCGGCATCCTGCTGCTGAGCGTCTTCTCGTTCCGGCTCGGCTGGTTCCCGGTCTCCGGCGACCGCGACGTGTCCGCGCTGGTCCTGCCGGCGCTCGCGCTCGCCCTGCCGATCGGCGGCGTGCTCAGCCAGGTCATCCGGGAGGGCCTGGAACGGGCGCTGGACGAGCCGTTCGCGGTGACCGCCCGGTCCCGCGGCCTGACCCGGCTGGCCCTGGTCTGGCGGCACGCCCTGCGCCACGCGCTGCTGCCCGCGGTGACGCTCGCCGGCACGCTCATCGGCTTCATGCTGAGCGCGGCCGTCATCGTCGAGCGGGTGTTCGGCCGGCCCGGCCTCGGCGAGGTCGCCACCGAGGCGGTGAGCAGCAAGGACATCCCGGTCGTGCTGGCCGTGGTGATGCTCGCGGCCGCCATCTACGTCGCGCTCAGCCTGCTGGCCGACCTCGCGTACCTGCTGATCGACCCGCGACTGCGGAAGGGCTGAGTATCGATGACCGCCACGCTCGAAGCACCGATTGTCGTGGATGTCGCGGCGCCTGCGCCGGCCCGGAAGCGGCCCACCCCCGGCGTCGTCGCCGCCGTCGCGTTCCTGGCGGTGATCGCCGTCGCCGTCGCCGCCCCCGGGCTGCTGGCCGGGGCCGACCCGCTCGCCGCCGACCCGATGCGCGCGCTGGAGGCGCCGAGCGCCGCGCACTGGTTCGGCACCGACCAGCTCGGCCGCGACGTGTTCACCCGGGTCGTGCACGGCGCGCGCTACTCGCTGAGCATCGGCGTCGCCTCCACCCTGCTGTCGGTCGTCGCCGGCGGCCTCGTGGGACTGGTCGCGGGGCTCGCGCCGCGCGCCGTCGACGAGGTGCTCAGCCGGGCGCTCGACGTGCTGTCGGCGTTTCCCGAGGTACTGCTGGCGCTGCTGTTCATCGCGTTCACCGAGCCCGGCACGCCCAGCCTGATCATGGCGATCGCGCTGGCGTTCGCGCCCCGCTACGGCCGGATGGTCCGGGCCCAGACGCTGCTCGTGCGGCGGTCCGGCTACGTCGAGCAGGCGGTGACGTTCGGCCTGTCGCGGGTGCGGCTCGTCGCTCGGCACGTGCTGCCCAACGTGCTCGGCCCGCTGCCGATCCTGGCCACGATCGGCCTCGGCGCCGCCGTCGTCAACGCGGCCGCGCTGTCGTTCCTCGGCATGGGCCCGCAGCCGCCGTCGCCCGAGTGGGGCGCGATGCTCTCGGAGAGCCGCAACTACCTGCGGGTGGCCTGGTGGGCGGCGATCCTGCCGGGCGCCACGCTCACCCTGACCGTTATCGCGCTCACCGCGGTCGGCCGCCGGCTGCAGGCGCGGTTCGAGGGGAGGCACTGATGGCGCCGCTGGTGTCCGTCGACAACCTGCGCGTGACGTTCCCGGGCCCGATCGAGGCGGTGCGCGGGATCAGCTTCGAGATCGAGCCCGGCGAGTGCGTCGCGATCGTCGGCGAGAGCGGCTCGGGCAAGAGCGTGACCGCCCGGACCCTGGTCGGCCTGGCCGGCGACTCGGCGGTGGTCCGGGCGGACCGGCTCGTCGTCGACGGGCGCGACACGAACGGCTTCACCGACCGCGACTGGCGCCGGCTGCGCGGGCGCGCCACCGGCCTCGTACTGCAGGACGCGCTCGTGTCGCTCGACCCGCTCAACACGGTCGGCCAGGAGATCGGCGAGGTGCTGCGCACCCACCGCATCGGCACCGCGGCCGACCGCTCGGCCCGGGTGACCGCGCTGCTGTCGTCCGTCCACGTGCCCGAGCCCGAGCTCCGCGCGCGCCAGTACCCGCACCAGCTCTCCGGCGGCCTGCGCCAGCGGGCCCTCATCGCCTCGGCGATCGCGGCCGACCCGCCGCTGCTCATCGCCGACGAGCCGACCACGGCCCTCGACGTCACCGTGCAGGCGCAGCTGCTGCGGCTGCTGGCCGAGCGGCGCGCGGCCGGCTCCGCGCTGCTGCTGGTGAGCCACGACCTCGCCGTCGTGGCCGGGATCGCCGACCGGGTCCTGGTGATGCGCGCGGGCGAAATCGTCGAGCAGGGCCCGGCCGCGACGCTGCTGTCGGCGCCGTCCCACCCGTACACCCGGCTGCTCCTGGCCGCCGTCCCCACTGCGGCGTCGCGCGGGCAGCGGCTCAGCGTGGTCGAGCGCACCCCGCTGCCGCCCCGCGCGGTCGCACCCTCGCAGGTCGTGCTGTCGGCCACCGGCGTCCACAAGCACTACGGCGCCCGTCACGCGGTGAACGACGTCAGTTTCGCCCTCGCCCGCGGCGAGACGCTCGGCGTGGTCGGCGAGTCCGGGTCGGGCAAGACGACCCTGGCCCGCATCGCGCTCGGCCTGGTCGAGCCGTCGGCCGGTGCGGTGCACCTCGGCGACGTGCCGTGGACCGGCGTCCCGGAGCGCCGACGCCGTCCGCACCGGCGGCGGCTCCAGGTGGTGTCGCAGGACCCGTTGAGCTCGTTCGATCCGCGGTACACGGTCGAGCAGCTGGTCGGCGAGCCGCTCGCCCTGCGCGGCCGGGCGCGCCGCGACCGCGTGGTCGAGCTGCTGGAGCGCGTCGGGCTCGGCGCCGCGGACCTGCGCCGCCACCCGCGCCGGATGTCGGGCGGGCAGCGGCAGCGGGTGGCGATCGCTCGGGCGGTCGGCCCGCGCCCCGACGTCCTGGTCTGCGACGAGCCGGTGTCCGCGCTGGACGTGTCGATCCAGGCCCAGGTCCTCGACCTGCTGGCCGACCTGCAGGCGGCGGACGGCACCGCGCTCCTGTTCATCTCCCACGACCTGGGCGTGGTGCACCACCTGGCGGACCGCGTCCTGGTGATGCACGACGGCCGGGTGGTCGAGGAGGGCCCGGTGACGTCGGTCTTCACGGCCCCGGCGCACGACTACACCCGCGCGCTGCTGGCCGCCCTGCCCACCCTGGAGCCTGCCCAGCGCGGGCGCCCCTGACCGTCGGCCAGCTGCGGCCTAACCCGCTCGATCTTGGACTGGTGGTCCCGGATTTGTCCGCCTTTATCGGATATTTCCGGGCCACAACTCCAAGATCGCCGCGACGTTGACCGCGGTGGATGATGGCTTGCGCGGCCCCGGGTCATGATCGTGGGAAACATCCGGCTGCCATGACGACCAGAAGTTTCCCTTGATCATGGCGAGGCCGGGTGCGGCCATGATCCATGGAGCGTTCTGGTTGCCATGGCAGCCGGAACTCGCCATGGATCATGAAGCCGGGCCGTTGAGGCCGGAGCGTCAGGCAGCCGAGGCGTACACCGCGGCCGGCTGGGTCAGCTCCGCCTGGTCGCGCGGCGTGCCCCGCCCCGGTCGATCGACTCCGCCATCGCCGACGCCCGCCGCGCCCCTCACGGAGGCGCTGATCGATCCCCCCGGGACTCGGGAGGGACCATCACGAGCATCGAACAACGCCTCCATTCCGCCGAGCCGAGGGTGGCCGATAGCGGTGGCCGATAGCGGTGGCCGATGGCGGGCGGCGGCGGCAGGCGGATGGCGGCCGATGGCGGGCGGCGGCGGCAGGCGGATGGCGGCCGATGGCGGGCGGCGGCG
>NZ_JBEXCY010000217.1:0-19632 GCF_040605515.1 Dactylosporangium sp. NPDC005572
GCGGAGGCTCCACGGTCGCCTCCGCGGCGGCGGTTCCCGGGGTGTGTCAGGCGGCCGTGCAGGTCGGCGTGAGCGTGCCGGCCGTGCCGCTGGACTGGAAGCCGAACTCGGTGAACTGCCCCGCGTTGATCTTCCCGTTGTAGGACACGCTGGAGAACGTGACCGCGCCGCTGCTCGCGCTGCGGTTGGCGTTCCAGGTGTTGCTGATGGTCGCGCCGGACGGCAGGGTCAGCCGCACCGACCACGAGTTCGTGCCGGACGAGCCGGCGGTGACCCGGACGGTGGCGACGAACCCGCCCTGCCACTGGTTGATGGAGACGGTGGCGGTGCAGCCGCCGGTGCCCGGGTTCGGGTTGGACGGCGAGGGCGAGGGTGAGGAGGGGTTCGACGGCGACGGCGACGACGGGTTCGACGGCGACGGCGAGGTCGGGTTGCCGCTGTTGAGCGCCTGCAGGACGGCGTCGTAGGCGGCCTTCTTGTTGCCGCTGCCGTCGAAGAGCAGCGGGGTGCCGCTGGCGCGCCACGAGTCGCTGTCGCGGATGCCCCACACCGTGATGCCGGTGCAGCGCGAGACGTTCAGGCAGGCCTGGGTGACCGTGCGGAAGTTGTTGGCCTGCGCGGTGCCGGAGCCCTCGATGTCCAGCTCGGTGATCTGCACGTCGACGCCGAGGTTGGCGAAGCGCTGCAGGTTCGCCTGGTAGTCGGACGGGACCGGCGACTGGGGGTTGAAGTGCGACTGGAAGCCGACGCAGTCGATCGGCACGCCGCGGCTCTTGAAGTCCTGGACCATCGCGTAGACGGCGTTGGACTTCGCGTTCTGCCCGTCGGTGTTGTAGTCGTTGTAGCAGAGCTTGGCGCCCGGGTCGGCCGCGCGGGCGGCGCGGAACGCGGCCTCGATCCAGTCGTTGCCGGTGCGCTGGAGGTTCGAGTCGCGCCGCGCGCCGGTGCCGCCGTCGGCGAACGCCTCGTTGACCACGTCCCAGGCGTAGATCTTGCCCCGGTAGTACGTGGCGACCTGGGTGACGTGGTTGAGCATCGCGTTGCGCAGCGCGGTGCCGGAGAGGTTGTTGACCCAGCCGGGCTGCTGCGAGTGCCACGCCAGGGCGTGCCCGCGCACCCGCATCCCCTGTTGCTGGGCGCGGGCGACGATCTGGTCGGCGCTGCCGTACGAGAAGCTGTTCTGCGACGGCTCGGTCGCGTCCCACTTCATCTCGTTCTCGGGCGTCACCATGTTGAACTCGCGGTTCAGGATGGTGCTGTACGTGCTGTCGCTGAGCTTGTACGCCGCGACCGCGGTGCCGAAGTAGCGGCCCTTCTCGGCCGCCGAGGCGCCGAGCGTCGACGCCGCGTTCGCGGTGGTCGCGAGGCTCACCACGACGCCGGTGACGAGCGCACCGACGGCCGCGACGGTGATCGCTGCGCGCGACCGCCTCCGGTTCCTGTCCATGCTGTGCCTTTCCAGTACGGTTCGCCTGAGTGCGTTTTCGAAAAACGATTCGGCGGTGGGCGGGGATGAACCCCAGCATTGTCGAATTCGCAATCCCTGTGCAGCGCCGGTCGCCGGGCAATTTCCGGACCCGGCCCGACCAGGCCCGGGAGCGCAAAGAATGCGGTTCCGGGGGACGATTTTCGAAATACTGGAAGTGAAACTTTCAGCGACCGGCGACGATGTTGACGACGTCGTTCAGGGTCTGGCCGGCCGCCCGGGACAGGGTGAGCGCGGCGAAGCCGAGCGCCGCGGCCGCGGCCACGACCACCGGGTCGTCGCCGACGAGGAGGCAGTCGGCCGGGTCGAGCCCGAGCAGCGCGCTGCCGGCCCGGAACACCCGGGGTGGCCGGCGTCGAACAGCACCCCTTTCACCAGGCGGCCAGCTTCTCGCAGGCCGGGGCGTCGAGGTCGCCGTCGGCCACCACCACCGCGTAGCGCAGGGCGAGGGTGGTACCGGCGGCCAGCTCGACGGGGCGCAGGGCGAACGGGGCCGGGCACACCACGGCGTAGACGCCGCTGCGGACGAACCACGGCGTGGGGTGGCCGGGGTTGTCCGGGTGGTCGGCGAACACGAGCGTCGACGACGCCCCGTCCTCGTCGTGCCGGCCGGTGAAGGCGAGCCAGGGCGCGGACGTGCCGTTGAGCTCGTCGGCGCCCTCCGCGGCCGGCGTGCGCACGGTGCCGCCGCTGAAGCTGCGCGGGCCGCGCCAGAACAGGCCGCTGTAGGCGGCGCCGGCGCGCCCCTCCGTCTCCGGGCTGCCGATCGCCAGGTCCGCGCCGCTGACGTTGCGCAGCTCGGTCGCCACCTCGAGGCGCCAGGCCCCGGCGTCCGGCCGCACGGTCACCGCGAGGCGGCGGCGCTCGGCGAGGACGGGCCCGCCGTGCTCCGCGGTCCAGTCGAGGCGCTGCACCAGCAGTACCGCCGCATCGTCCGCGGACATCGCCTCGAACCCGGCGTGGACCTGGCTGCCGTTGTTGGGCAGCTGCGCGTAGCCGCCCAGGTCGCGCAAGTAGGTCGGGCCGCCCCAGAAGTTGTCCCGCCCGACGTTGCTCAGCGCGATCGACAGGCCCTTGTGCCAGACGTGGTCGTGCGGGCGGTACAGGCTGACCTCGCGCCCCGACAGCGTGCGGATCGGGTGCAGGTACGGCTTCGGCGACTCCACGCGGGCGTCCCACGGCCGGTGGACGTAGCGGAACAGCTCGCCGCCGCGCCACGCCACGCGCAGCGACCGGTCGTGCTCGTGGGTGAGCGCCAACCCGGCGGGAACAGGTTCGGTCACGGTGCCTCCCAAGGCGGGCCGGAGCCCTGCATGCGGTCGTAGAAGGGGCTGCCCGGCCCGACGTCGGCGGGCCGGGCCGGCCGGCCGGTGAAGGCCGACGCGTAGATGGCGGCGACGAGGCTCAGCGTCCGCCGGGCCTCGGCGGCGGTCACCGGCAGCGGCTCGCCGGCCTCCAGGGCGTCGAGCACCGCCGCGAACTGTGCCCGGTGCCCGCTCGGGCCGGCGGGGCCGCTCCATTCCGCCGTGACCACGGCCTCGTGACCGGGCGCCGGGGTGACCCGCCAGTTGTCGTCGCCGTAGCCGTACAGGTGGGTCAGCTCGACGGTGGCCCGCTCGAAGTCGAACCGCAGCCGGCTCTCCTCGCGCGGGGACAGCACGCTGTTGACCACGCTCGCCACGGCGCCGCTCGCGAACTCGACGAGCGCGAGCGACAGGTCCTCGGTCGCGACCCGGCGGGCCTGCCGCCGGGCCACGGCCCGCACCTCGGTCCACTCGCCGAGCACGGCCAGCAGCAGGTCCATCTGGTGGATGCCGTGGCCCATCGTCGGTCCGCCGCCCTCGGTGTCCCAGTTGCCGCGCCACGGGACGTCGAAGTACTCCTGCGGCCGGAACCAGCTCGTGTCGCACTGGGCGACGAGCGGGCGGCCGAAGTCCGCCGCCCTGAGCCGCTGTACCCCGGCGCCGAAGCGGTGCTGGAAGACCGTGGCGACCGGGCCGGCCGCGGCGAGCTCGTCGAACTCCCGCAGGGTCAGCGTCGGCGGCTTCTCGATCAGCACGTGCGCGCCGGCCGCCAGGGCGGCCCGGGCCGCGTCCAGGTGCGCGCCCGGCGGGGTGCACACGTGGACGAGGTCCGGGCGGGTGGCGGCCAGGACCGCGGGCAGGTCCGCGCCGGCCCGCGGGATCCCGTGTACCGCGCAGAACTCGCGGGCCCGGGCCTCGTCGATGTCCACCCCGGCCACGACGGTGACCCGGTCGCCGAGCTCCCGCAGCGCCTCGACGTGGATCCGGGCGATGTTGCCGGTCCCGACGACCGCTGTCCGCACGCTCACCTGACGTGTTCGCTCACTTGACGCCGAGCTTCTGCAGCTGCTCGGTGAACTCCTGGCGGACCTTGTCGCCGCCCTGCGACCGCCAGTTCTTGATCATCTCGTCGAGGTAGGTCAGCGGCTGGCGGCCGGCGATGATGTCGTTCTGGCCGTTGTTGACGATCCCGCCGAGCACCGGCTGCTTGCGCGACCACTCGTCGGAGAAGAGGCCGTTGGCGATCACCGGGTCCGGGACCGAGGTGCCGATGACGGCCTTCTGGTACTCGTACGACGTCTTCGTCGCCTCCGGGTTGCCGGGGATGAAGATGGCGTCGGGGGCGTCGACGATGTACCGCACACCGAGCGCGGTCTGCGTGACGCCGGCCTGCGTGTAGACCGGCCCGCCGTTCTGCATGGTGTAGTGGGTGCCGGCCACGCCGTAGCGGCGGAACAGGAACTCCGCGGTGCCGAACGGGGCGGCCAGGTAGTTGCAGAGGGTCAGCAGCTCCTTGACGCGGCCCTTGTCGGCCTTCTTGAACACGGTGAAGTTGTTCGTGGCGCCGGCGCTGGACTGCCAGGTCGGCGCCCAGCCGCCGCCGTCGTACTTCGGCGGCCGCATCCCGCTGATCTTGAAGGCCGGGCCGGCGACGTTCTCGGCGTAGTACTGCGGCCAGGCCGTGTACCGGTCGGCGGTGAGCACCGCCTCGCCCGCGTTGAACCAGCGCTTCGTCGGCGCGTTGCCGGCGAAGCTGTCCGGGTGGACGACGCCCTCCTTGTACATCGCCACCACGTCCGACAGCGCCTTGCGGAACTCCTCGCTCTCGACCTGGTGGGTGAGCTTGGCGCCGTCCCACCTCCAGCCGTTGGGCCCGCCGAGCATCTGCTGGACCAGGAACATCAGGCCGCCGGCGTTGACGATCGCCCAGCGGTTCGCCTTGGCGTCGGTCACCTTGCGGCAGAAGTCGCGGAACTCGGCGAAGCTCTTCGGGTCCGGGTCGGCGCCGACCTTCTGGACGATGTCGTCCCGGCGGAACATGAGCGTGCCGGCGACGCCGCGGGGGACGGGCACGCCGTAGATGCCGCCGTTGTACACACACTGCTTCCAGGCGGCGGTCGAGATCGCGGCGAGGTTGGGGTACTCCTTGACCGCGTCGCCGCCGAGGTACTCGGTGAGGTCGGTGCACTTCGTCGCCATCCACTGCGGCAGGTTGCCGATGCCGGCGGGCACCCCGTTGGGCAGGAACAGCGCGGGCACGATGAGGTCGGGCAGGTCGTCGCCGGTGATGAGGGTGGAGAACTTCGCCGCCATCTCGGCGCTCGGCGTGATGGTGAGCTTCAGCTCGGTGCCGAGCCGTTTGTCGAGCTCCTGCCAGAACGGGTTGTTCTCCTTGGGCGGCGGCACCGGCGAGCCGGTGAGCACGAACGCCGACACCGTGCCGCCCGTGAGTGGCGGGCCGGTGAACTGCTGCACCGGCGGGTCGGGGTAGGACAGGAACGCGTCGAGCAGGCCGTCGGCGTTGCCCGGCAGGTCGGGCTTGACCACGGTCGACGGCGCGTAGGCGGGCAGCCTGACGCCCTGGTTGCGTTCGGTGGTGTTCTGGTTGTCGGCACCGCCGTCGCCGCAGGCGGCGAGCAGCGGGCCGCTCACGGCCGCGGCGGCGGCGCCGCGCAGCAGCGTTCGTCTGGTCAGCATGGCTCTCCTTTGCGAAGTCTTTTGCGAAGCCTGTTGCGAAGCCTTTTGCGAAGTCAGCCCTTGACGGCGCCCACCAGGACGCCCTTGGTGAAGTGGCGTTGCACGAACGGGTAGACCAGCAGGATCGGCACGATCGAGATGACGAGGATCGCCATCTGCAGCGCCTCCTGCGGGGGCAGGCTCCCGGCGCCGACCTGGTCGACGCCGAGCTGCTGCTGGTTCACGACGTAGGTGCGCAGGACGAGCTGGACGGGCCATTTGGCCGCGTCGTTGAGGTACAGCAGCGCGGTGAAGAAGGCGTTCCAGTAGCCGACGGCGTAGAACAGGCCGATGACGGACAGCACCGCCTTGGACAGCGGCAGCACGATCCGGGTGAGGATCTGCCAGTCGCCGGCGCCGTCGATGCGGGCGCTCTCCACGAGCTCGGCGGGGATCTCCATGAAGAACGCGCGCAGGATCACGACGTTGAACGCGCTGACCACCGCCGGCAGGATCACGGCCCAGTAGGAGTCGAGCAGGCCGAGGGTGCTGACGGTGAGGTACCCCGGGATGATGCCGGGCGTGAACAGCAGCGCGCCGACGACGAGCGTGAGCACCGGCCGGTGCCCGAGCGAGCCCGGCCGGCTGAGCCCGTAGGCCAGCAGCGTGGTCGTCGTCAGGCTCAGCGCCGTGCCGACGGCCGTGATGAAGACGCTGACGCCGACGGCCCGGGGCACGACGCCGCCGGTGAACAGCGCCTCGTAGGCGGCGAACGTGATCTGGTCGGGGATGATGACGAAGCCGCCCTCCCGCACGATCTGCTCGCGGGTGGAGAGGCTGGTGGCGACGATGCCGACGAACGGCACCACCACCAGCGCGCAGCACAGGGTCAGGAGCAGGGCCTTGAGGGCTTTCACCGGGGGCTCCGCTGGTAGAGGCCGGGCTCGCCGAACGCGTGGGCGAGCTTGTTGGCGCCCAGCACCAGCACCACCCCGACCAGGCCCTTGACCAGCCCGACGGCGGCGCTGACGCCCCAGTCGCCCATGACGACACCGTGGTTGTAGACGTAGGTGTCGAGGACCTCGCTGGCGTCGACGCCGACCGCCTGCTGCTGCAGGAGGATCTGCTCGAAGCCGACGGTGAGCGCGTCGCCGAGCCGCAGGATGAGCAGCAGGACGATGACGCTGCGCAGCCCGGGCAGCGTGATGTGCCACAGCTGGCGGGCCTTGCCGGCGCCGTCGACGGACGACGCCTCGTAGAGCTCCGGGTCGATCCGCGACAGCGCGGCCAGGAACAGGATCATCGCCCAGCCGGCCTCCTTCCACAGGACCTGGCCGGTGACGAGCTCCTGGAACACGGCGGCGTTGCCGACGATGTCGAACGTGGCGAGGTCGTGGCGGCGCAGGAACGTGTTCAGCGGGCCGCTGCCGCCGAGCAGCTCGTTGAAGATGGACACGACGATCACCCAGGACAGGAAGTGCGGCAGGTACAGCACCGTCTGCACGATCCGCTTCCACCGCTCGGTGACGAGGCTGTCGAGCAGCAGGGCCAGGGCGATCGGCACGGTGAAGACCACGCCGATCTGCAGCAGCATGATCACCAGGGTGTTGCCCAGCGCGGTGACGAACTGCGGGTCGCCGCTGGTCAGCACCTCGAAGTTCGTCCAGCCGTTCCATGGGCTGTGCAGGATGCCGAGGTACGGCTGGAAGTCCTGGAAGGCGATGACGTTGCCCAGCAGCGGCAGGTAATGGAACGTGAGCAGCACCGCCAGGCCGGGCACCGTGGCGAGCAGCAGCACCCGGTCGCGGCTCAGGCGGTACCACTGCGGCCGTTGGTTGTCGACGCTGCGCGTCGCTGCCGGTGCGGGCCGGCGTTGCGTCTGGGTCAAGGCCCGTTCCCTTCGCTGGGCAGGGGTGATCAGCCGGGGCTGGGCGGGCCCCGGCTACGGAAAGATTCCAGAAATGTTTCCTCACGCTACGATCGACGCCCGTCTTCGTCAATGCCTGTCGATCTGTCCGTCGAGCGGGCGTCAGCCGTCGCGGTGTCACTGAGCGCGGCGGTCGTGGGGCACTTCGCCTGAAGGTGGGCGCGGCCTGAGCGACCGGCGTCGATATTGACGTGACGTGCTTAGAATGCCGTCGTGGCTGGGAACAACGCGCACGAGCAGCGATCCAGGCGGCGCCGCGGTGAGGTCACCGTGGCGGCCATCGCGGAGCTGGCCGGGGTGTCGCCGCCGACCGTTTCGAAAGTTCTGAACGGTCGGGCCGGCATCGCCGTCGACACCCGCGAGCGGGTCGAGGCCCTGCTGCGCGAGCACGGCTACCGCCGGCCGGAGGCGACGAGCCCGTCGAAGAGCGTCGAGGTGGCGTTCTTCGGCCTGGAGAGCCACCTCGCGATGGAGATCATGCGCGGGGTCGAGGAGGTCGTGCGCGACCGCGGCCTGGCCGTCGGGTTCACCGACCTGCAGGCCCGCGGCAGCGCCGGGCGGCTCACCGCCGACCGCCTCGTCGCCCGCCGCCCGGCGGGTGTGATCGCGGTCCACTCGGCGCTCAGCCCGCGGCAGTACGAGCAGCTCACGGCCAGCGGCATCCCGCTCGTCGTGCTCGACCCGACCGGCGAGCCGATGCATCCGACGCCGTCGGTCGGCGCGACGAACTGGAGCGGCGGGATCGCCGCCACCCGGCACCTGCTCGACCTGGGCCACCGGCGGATCGCGGTGATCACCGGCCCGGTCGAGTACCTGTGCGCCCGGGCCCGCCTGGAGGCCTGCCGGGCGGCGATGGACGCCGCCGGGGTGCCGTTCGACCCGTCGCTGGTGCGCAACGGCACGTTCTGCTTCGAGGACGGCCTCGCGCTGGGGCTGTCGCTGCTGCGGCTGCCGGACCCGCCGACCGCGATCCTGTGCGGCGACGACCTGCAGGCCCTGGGCGTCTACGAGGCGGCCCGCCAGCTGGGCGTCGCCATCCCGGACCGGCTGAGCGTGATCGGCTTCGACGACATCGAGGTCACCCGCTGGTGCGGCCCGCCGATGACCACCGTCCGCCAGCCGTTCGCCGAGATGGGGGCGGCCGCGGCCCGCATGGTCCTGGCGCTGGCCGCCGGCGAGGAGCCCGACCCGGGCCGCGTCGAGCTGGCGACGACCCTCGTGGTCCGCGGCAGCACCGCGCCGCCCCGCTGAAATGTTGCCGTGATCGGCGCGAAAGTTTCACGGAGTCCGCTCGTCGCCGATTGGACCGATGGAGGTTGGCGGCGCCCGCCGTACCGTGGCGGGATGGAGCGCTGCGAGGAGTGCGGTTTCGACTATGCCGGTGTCGCGGCCGGGGAGGTGTCGGAGCGGCTGCGGGGGTTCGGTTCGCGGTTCGGGGCGGCGCTGGCCGGGGTGGCTGACCCGCGGCGGCGGCCGGCGCCCGCGGTGTGGTCGCCGCTGGAGTACACCTGCCACGTCCGGGACGTGTTCGTGGTGCAGGGGGAGCGGCTCGCCCTGGGGCTGCGCGAGGACCGGCCGGAGTTCGTCCCCATGGGGCGGGAGGAGCGGGTCGTCGCCGACGCCTACAACGACCAGGAACCCTCGCTGGTGCTGGCCGCGCTGTCGGTCGCGGCGTCGGCGCTCGCGGCTTCGTTCGCGGTGCTGAGTGCCGCCGAGCTTGCGCGGACCGGGCGGTACCCATGGCCGGAGCCGGCCGAGCGCACACTGCTGTGGCTCGGCCGGCACACGGTTCACGAGGGCGAGCACCATCTGCTCGATGTGACTCGCTTCTAGCAGGCGTTGCTGCGGAAGTCCGACACCGCGACGCCCGAGAAGCCGCAGGTATACGGGGTGAAGCGGGAGTCCTGGTTCAGCCAGCGCTTGAACCAGGCCACCAGGGCGCGGGACAGGGTGGCGTTCGTCGACTGCGGGAAGAAGTGGCTCGCCCCGGTCAGCTCGACGTACGACTTCGGACCCGCGAGGGTGTTGTAGAACGGGATCGAGTGGGACGAGACCGGGGCGATCGTGTCGGACTGGCCGCCGACGATGATGACCGGCTCACTCACGTTGTTCCACGTCTTGTCGCTGTTCCACGGCGCGATCGGTACACCGGCTTTGACCAGCCCGGTGGTGTCCGCGGCGAGCGCCTCCAGGGTGCCGCCACCGCCCATCGAGTGGCCGGCGACACCGCGGCGGCTGCCGTCGGCCCGCGCACGCACCGCGGACGACGACGAGTTGACGGCCCAGTTCAGCGCGGCGAGGAGCTGGCTGCCGCGGCTGGCGGGCTGGTCGTAGATGCTGTTCGTCTCGATGCCGACGACGACGAAGCCCCACGACGACAGCCGCGGCCCGATCCAGCTCAGGCTGGACCAGGTGGCGGTGAAGCCGGGGGAGATCGCGATCACCGGGTACCGGCCGGCGGTGGTCGGGTAGTACACGCGGCCGCCCCCGAAGCCGCTGACCAGGCTGGAGATGCTCTCGGACGTGGTGGCGAAGCTGCCGTTGCCGGTGATGTTGCTGGCGGTCGGTGCCTGGCCGATCTCGTCCGCGACGGCCGGTGCGGCGGCGGCCGTGATCCCGGCCCCCATGAGCGCGAGCACCATGGCGGCACGGACGAGGAACCGGGTGGCGGGGTGTTGTCGTTGCAAGGCGGGACTCCCTCTGACTCGGGGTCTTACTTCGACGTCCGTCAGTGTGTGCGGCCCGCGGCCCACCGGGGATCGGCGAAATCACCGGTGTTCCCGATGGCGTTCCGCACCCATGATCGGCAGACTCCCGCCATGGCCAGTGGCGCACGCACCGTCGTCCAACAAGTCCGCGGTCTGGCCAAGGAGGAGGCGGACCGGCTCGGGCACACCACACTGAGCTCCGCCCACGTGCTGCTCGGGCTGTCCCGGCTCGGCGAGGGCAACGGCTGGCGGGCCCTGGAGATCATGGGTGCGAACCTCGACGCGCTGCGGGCCGAGGTCGCCGGGGCCGGCTGGGTGCTGCGCAACGACGCAGACCGCATCCTCAAGCCCCTGAACGTCGGCCTCGGCCTGGCCGGCGCCGCCCTGACGCCGGGCGTCGGCACGACCATCGGCACGAGCGTCGGCGCGAGCGTCGGCGCGATCCTCGGCACGACCGCTACCGGCGGGTTCCTGGGACCGGCGATGCTCGCTGCCCTCGCCACGTCCGGCCGCGGCGCGGGCGTCGGCCCCGGCAGCGCCGAGGTGCTGCGGGCGATCGTGGACGATCCCACCTGCGACGGTGCCCGCGTGCTGCAGGGCATGGGCCTGTCGCCCGACGCCGTCCGCCGGCACCTGGCCCAGGCCCAGGGCCGGCCCGCTCTGCCGTCCCAGCCGGCCGATGCGGCGGCGCCCGAGCCGGGCCCCGAGGCCGTGCTCGTCGTGGACTTCGGGACCTCGGCCTCGTCCGCGGCGCTCGTGATCGGCGGGGAGGTACGGCTGATCAAGGAGCCGGCCAGCGGGCTCTATTCGTGGCCGTCCGCAGTGTGCCGGGACGGGGACGGGCTCGTCGTCGGCAGCGCGGCCAACGCGCGGAAGCGGGCGGTGCCGACCGCGTACCGGACCGAGTTCAAGCGCGACCTCGGGCAGGCCGCGCCCGTGCCGCTGGGCGACCGCGAGTACGCGCCGCGGGAGCTCGTCGCGGCGCTGCTGCGGCAGTTCGGCGCGCTCGCCGAGCGGCAGGCCGAGCGGCCCGTGCGCCGGCTGCTGCTCACCGTGCCGGCCAGCCACGGGCCCGGCGACCCGCGGGCCGCGGACCTGGTCGCGGCGGGCGAGGCGGCCGGCTTCGACGAGGTGGAGCTGCTGGCCGAGCCGGTCGCGGCGGGCCTCGGGCCGCTCACCGGCAGCGCGTTCGGCGCCGGCGAGCTGGTGCTCGTCTACGACTTCGGCGGCGGCACCTTCGACGCCGCGCTCATCCGCCACGCCGGCGGCGACCGGCACGAGGTGCTCGGCCACGCCGCCCTCGACGACTGCGGCGGCCGGGACGTCGACGCCGTGCTCGCCGCCCACCTGCGTGACACCGGCGGCGAGGAGTTCACGTCGGCCGTCACGCCGCCCGGGCTCACCGGCGACGCCGCCCTGCGGGCCCGGCTCCACCTCGCCGACTTCGTGCGCGGGCTCAAGCACCAGCTCAGCGAGGCCGACCGGGTCGAGGACTACCCCTCGCCGGCCGCCCCGCCGGTGGTGCTGGACCGCGTGGCGTTCGAGCGGCTGGTCCGGCCGCTGCTCGACCGGACCGTCGACTGTTGCGAGGCCCTGCTCGAGCGGTGCGGCGTGCGCCCGGCGGACCTGACCGCGGTGCTGCTCGTGGGCGGCACGACGCGGATGCCGGCTGTCGCCGACCGGCTCACGGCCCGGCTCGCCCGGCCGCTGCGCCGGCCCGAGGACCCGGACCTGGCGGTCGTGCGGGGCGCCGCCACCCGCGCCGGGGCGGTGCGGACGGTCGCGGCCGACCGGCCCGGGCCGGCCCGCACGCCGCTGAGCTGGGCGGTCCCGACCGGCGGCGGGCTGCTGGTGCGCTGGCTGGTCGAGGTCGACGGGCGGTACGCGCCGGGCGCCCCGCTCGCCCTGGTCCGCACCGCCGACGGCGCGCTGTGGCGGCTCACCGCCCCGGACCGGCCCGGGACGTTGCTCGCCCGGCACGCGGACCCGGGCGACCCGGTGGCCGACGGGGACTGGCTGGTCACGATCTCGGAGTGAGCGGGAACTTTTCCGCGGCGGCGCCGATCAGACCGGGCGACCACCCGACGGGGAAGGAGCTCGACATGCAGGACTGGGACGACGACGGCTTCGCCGACGTGCACGAGGACCACAGCGAACCGGTCGCCGAGGACGATCCGGACCAGCTGCTGGGGACGGCGCTCGACGTCGACGGCCAGACCGAGGACGGCAACCCGGTCGCCTGGTCGACCTCGTACAACGAGTACTACGACACCGTAACCGGCGAGACGGTCGAGCCGAAGTAACCGCTCGTGGGACCGTGTTCCAGGTGGGCGGCGGCTAGCGTGATCACGAGCAGTCGGCGGGCACACGCACGGTCAGGTGACGGGTGGAAGACGAGACGACCCTGGTCACGCGCGGCGCGGCCGGCGACCAGGCGGCGTTCGCCGAGCTCGTCACCCGGCACCGGTCGATGATCCACGCCGTGTGCCTGCGCATCACCGGCGACCCGCAGGCGGCCGCCGACGCGCTCCAGGAGACCCTCATCCGGGCGTGGCGGGGGCTGCCGAAGTTCCGCGGTGACGCCCGGTTCTCGACCTGGCTGTACCGCATCGCGGTGAACGCCGCCGTCGCCGAGGCGCAGCGCGGCGCCGACCGGCCACAGCCCGTCGACCCGTTCGACCTGACCCCGCCGCCCAGCGGCGCGCCCGGGCACGCCGACGCGATCGCCGACCGGCTCGCCGTGCAGGCGGCGCTGCGCCGGCTGCCCCCGCAGTACCGGGCGGCGATCGTGCTGCGCGAGTGCGCCGACCACTCGTACGAGGAGATCGCCGAGATCCTGCAGATCCCGCTCAACACGGTGAAGAGCCGCATCTCCCGGGCCCGGCAGGCGCTCGTGGCGCTGCTGCAGGGGGCGGAGGACGCATGAGCGAGTGGCTGGACATGTCGGTCTATCCCGACCTCGACCCCGACGCGGCGGTGAGCCCGCAGGACCTCGCGGCACTGCGCGACGGCATCGGGGCGCCGGTGCCGCAGCTGCCCGAGGAGGACTGGGCGCACCTGCTCGACGTGGCGTTCGACCCGGGCGAGGACATCGTCGACGTGGCCGCCGACGGCTTCGACGACCCCGGCTACGAGGACGTGCCCGACGTCGAGGACGGACCCGACGGCTCGGACGGCTCGGACGGCTCCTACGACAGCACCGAGCACGACGACGGGGATCTCTGGTGACCGGGAACAATCTCCGGGGCCGGGCCGATCTGAACCGCACCACCACAGGAAAGGGTCTCGGGGATGCGGGATTTCGACGCGGTACGTGATGACGTGCTCGCCCTGTTCGGCGAGCTGACGGACACGGCCCGGCGGCGCGGCGCGACGACGGCCGTCGGCCGGCTCGACGCCGCCCACCAGCGGCTGACCGACGGGCGGCTGACCGTGGTCGTCTGCGGCGAGTTCAAACGGGGCAAGTCCAGCCTGCTCAACGCGCTGCTCGACGAGTGGCGGGCGCCGCTGCTCTTCCCGGAGGCCGGCGAGATCGCCACCAACGCGGTGACGACGGTGTCGTACGGGCCGAAGGAGGAGATCGACGTCCTGGTCGACGCGAACGGCAGGACGGAGACGCTGTCGATCGGCCGTGACGAGATCGCCAGGTACGTCACCGAGAGCGGCAACCCGCACAACACCCGCCGGGCCCGGCTGCTCAGCGTGACCACGCCGAACCCGAAGCTCGCCTCGGGCCTTACGCTCGTCGACACGCCCGGCGTCGGCAGCGTCCACCAGGAGCACACCGCGATCACCATGGCGTTCCTGCCGAGCGCCGACGCGATCGTGTTCGTCGCCGACGCGACCCAGCCGCTGCTGGAGAGCGAGCTGCGGTTCCTCAGCCGCGCCGCCGACGCCGTCGCGGCCGGCGACTCGGCCGACGCGCTGCAGTTCGTGCTCACCAAGACCGACGGCGTCGCCGACTTCACCACGATGCTGGCCAACGCCCGCCGGAAGATCGCCGACACGCTCGGCTGGCCGCTGGAGCGGGTGGTCATCACCCCCGTCTCCGCGCACGCCAAGCGCGACTACCTCGTCGACGGCGAGGACGAGGACCTGGAGCTGTCGAACTTCGTCGAGTTCGAGACCCGGCTGTGGACCGCGCTCGGCCGGTGGCGCGCCAAGCGGCTGCTCGGCGACGCGCTCGGCGAGCTGGAGCGCGGCGCCCAGGGCCTGCAGCTGCCGCTCGACGAGGCGATCGAGGCGCTCGCCGACGAGACCAAGCAGAAGGTCGGCGAGCTCACCAAGCAGGCCGAGGAGCGTCAGGCCAAGCTCAACGAGCTCCAGCAGGGCTCGGCCGGCTGGCGCCGCGACCTCGCCGACGAGCTGGGCGGCATCGGCCGGCAGCTGGCCAACCAGGGCCAGCAGCGGCTCGACAAGGTCTGGCAGGTGTTCAACACCGAGTACCTGCGCGACGACACCTACCTGTACAACCCGGACCGGCTCGTCGGCCAGCTCACCGCCGACGCCGCCCAGGTCATCGGCGAGCTCAACGAGCAGGCCGGCCGGGCCGCCGCCGGCGTGCTGCGGGACTTCACCGCCCGCAACGGCCTCGACCTGGGCCACCCGCAGCTCGGGCAGCTGCCCGACCCGCCGGTGCCGCACCTGGAGGTCCACGGCGACCTGCACGGCGAGAACCGGCCCAACGCGATGAAGCGCAAGCTGCGCGACGCCGGCCTGGGCAGCGGCGTCGGCGCGGCGATCGGCGGGTTCCTCGGCAGCATCCTCATGCCGGGCGTCGGCACCGTCATCGGCAGCGCCCTCGGCAGCCTCTTCGGCAGCGCGGTCGGCTACCGCAGCGGCAAGGTCGACGAGCGCAAGGCCGACCGGCAGTCGCGCCGCAGCAGCCTGCAGAGCGAGCTGCGGCTGCTGGAGCAGGAGCAGCGCCGGCACGTCACGTCGGCGGTGCAGGAGGCGATGCGGGTGTTCACCCGGTCCGTCGTCGCCGAGCTCGACAGCCGCATCGCCCAGGAGCGCGAGACGGTCCGCGACCTGCTGCCGCGGCTCGCCGACGCGCGGCAGGCCACCCAGGAGAAGGCGCGGCAGCGCACCGCCGAGCTCAACGCCGAGAAGGCGCCGATCGTGCGGGCCCGCGGCCGGATCACGGCCCTGACCCGCGACGTCGAGCGCCTGGCGACGGCCACCGCCACCACCACCACGACCGCCACCACGCGTGCGAAGACGGCGCCGACGCAGCGCCCGGCCGCCCACGACGACGACTGGGCCGACGCATGAGCGGTTCCGGAGCGAAGCGGAGGAGGCCGCTCATCATGGGCGCAGTTTGGAGCTCGTGCGGCCGGAGCGGAGCGGAGGTCGCATGAGCGAGTTCGAGAATCTCGCGGACCACCTGCACGACCTCATCGACATCATCACCGGCGACGACGACCACCACCAGGACACCGTCACCGAGCCGCTGCCCGAACCCTCCCACGACGACGACCCGGCCGTCGTGGGCGAGCCGGCCGCGGCGGCCGAGCACTGGCACATGCAGGAGCGCGACGACACCTGCGCCGTCGCCAGCCAGGAGTTCATCCTCGACGAGCTCACCGGCACCGACCACAGCGAGGCCCAGCTCACCGAGCTCGCCGAGGCGCACGGCTGGTACCAGCCCGGCGGCGGCACCGCGATGGCCGACGTCGGCAACATCCTGGAGTACTTCGGCGTCCCGGTGCAGCGCGAGTACGGCGCGACGTTCCAGGACCTCCAGCAGGCCCTCGACGGCGGGCAGAAGGTCATCGTCGGCGTCGACTCCGACGAGATCTGGACCCCCGGCCACGACCCCGACGAGCCGCTCGACGCCTACCCCGGCATCCCCGGCCAGGGCGCCGACCACGCCGTGCAGGTCACCGGCGTCGACTACAGCGACCCGGCCCACCCGGTCGTCGTCCTCAACGACCCCGGCACGCCCGACGGCGGCGGGGAGCGGGTGCCGTTGGAGGCGTTCCTCGACGCCTGGGAGGACTCCGGCAACTACCTGGTGACCGCGGGGAGCGGACATGCCTGAACCGTCGAGCACGCGCACCGGCAAGCTGCTCGCCGACGTGCGGAAGATGCCGCTGTTCCGGCAGCTGGCGCCGATGGAGTCCGGGGTGGGGTGGCCGATCCCGATCCGGCACCGCCCGGCCTGGCACGGCGGGACCGCCGTGTTCCTGAAGCTGCCGCTGTACGGGTACCAGCGCGCCGATGACGGCAAGGGCGCGTCGCTGTACCCGCCGTTCGCGACGCTGACCGTCGACTGGGCGACGGGCCGACCGATGGAGTACGCCGACCTGCGGTACACCCGGCCGTGGGAGATCAGCGGCCGGCCCGGTGCGGTCGGCACGTTCCCGCACGACGCCGTCCGCGGCAGCGTCCGTGAGTACATCGCGGCGAAGGAGGCGCTGCTCGCGCTGTACGACGAGATGCTCGACGCACTCCAGGAGGGTGTGCCGTTCGGGGCCGCCGACGAGTTCGGCGCGGCGCTGTCGCGCCTGATGGAGCCGAGCCTGCTGCCGTACTACCGGATTCTCGGCGGCAAGTTCATCGAGCGTTTCCTGGGCCCCGCATGACGGGCTCGGAGCTGCGGGAACGGGCGCGGGCGGCCTTCGCGACGGCGGGGGCCGCCCTCGGTACCGGCGAACCCCTGCGACCCGTCCGGGAGGCCCTCGCCGCGCACCGGGAGCGGCTCGACGCGCCGATGCGCGTGGCGCTCGTCGGGCGGGTCAGCTCCGGCAAGTCGACGCTCGCCAACGCCATGCTCGGCGGCGAGCTGGCGCCCACCGGCGTCGAGGAGCTCACGTTCAACGTGAACTGGCTGCGGTACGGCGGCCGCCGCGAACTGACCGTGCACTTCCGCGACGGCCGCCGGCCCGAGCGCCGCGACGCCGCGGAGCTGGCCGAGCTGACCGTGCGCGCCCGCGACGGCGACCGCGAGCGGCAGCGCCTGCTCAAGGCCATCGACTACCTGGTCATCACCGATCCCAACCCGTACCTCAAGGCGTTCGACCTCGTCGACACGCCCGGCCTCGACTCGGTGTTCCACAACGACTCGCAGAACACGCTGCGGTTCCTCGGCCGCACCGGCGACGAGGTGCGGGCCGCGTCCGAGGCGCAGGCCAGCAAGGCCGACGCGCTCGTCGTGGTGTTCGCCCGCGGGCTCGCGGCCAACGAGGAGGAGCTGCTCGCCGACTTCGTCGGGCCCGGGTTCGGCGGCAGCGGGCCGATCACCACGATCGCCGCGCTGACCAAGGTCGAGCTGGCCTGGCCGCAGCACCCCGACCCGATGGCCGAGGGCCGGCACCTCGCCGAGCGGGTGATGGCCGCGGCCAGCGCCCGGCGCGTCCTCTACGACGTGCGGCCGGTCGCCAGCCTGGTCGGCGCGGCCGCGGCCACCTTCACCGAGGACGAGTTCGGCTCGCTCGCCGAACTGTCCACGATGGACGCCGAGGCCCTGGAGAAGCGGCTGCGGCGCGGCCCGTACTTCGCCACCCGCGAGTACGACGACGTGCCCGTGCCGCCGGAGCGCCGGGCGCCGCTGCTGCGCCGGTTCGGCCAGTACGGCATCGCCCTGGCGGCCGGGCTGCTGCGCGACGGCGTCGCCGACCCGGCCGCGCTGCGGGCCGAGATGACCGCCCGCAGCGGCATGACCGAGTTCAAGCGGCTCCTCGTCGACCACTTCGGCAACCGCGCCGACCTGATCAAGGTGCGCGGCATGCTCGACCACGTCTACCACCTGCGCGACGGCATCGCCGACCGGCTCCCGCCGCGCGACCGGATGACCCTGCTCGACGCCGTCGGCCCGCTGCTGTCGCTCGACCACAACGAGCACGCGTTCAAGGAGCTCGACGTGCTGCGCCACTACTACGACGGGGAGCTGACCTTCACCGAGCAGGACGCGGCCGACCTGCTGCGGGTCACCGGCGAGCACGGCACCAGCCTGCCCGCCCGGCTCGGCCTGCCACCCGGCGCCTCCCGCGACGAGCTCGCCGCCGCCGCCCGCGAGCGGCTCGGCGGCTGGGCCGAGCGCGACCTCGACCCGGCCTACTCCGGCCGCAGCCGCCGCGCCGTGCAGATCCTGCGCCGCAGCTACGAGCGCCTGGTCGGGACGATCCGATGACCACGCCGCGGCGCGCGGGTCAGCTCCCGAGCGCCCGCAGGGTGACCGCGGCCAGCCCGGCCAGCACCGCACCCGTGTGGCCGGAGCGCAGGCCGGCGGCCCGGACGGCCACGTCGTGGGAGCGGCCGCGGGCGGCCACGACGTCGCCGTCGCGGTAGGTCTCGTACGGCGCCCCGGCCACCGGCGCCACCCCGAACTCGGCGCCGGCCGGCTGCCGGCGGAACCCGGCCCGCAGGTGCTCGAAGACGCTCGGGCCGCCGTGCGGCTGGACGTCGACGGCGGCGCTCGTGCCGTCGGCGAAGCGGACCGTCCAGCCGATGCCGGTGACCGGGTGGCGCAGGTACGCGCTGAGCAGGTCGGGCGGCACGGCGGCGAGCCCGAGCGGGTGACCGACCGGCACCGGCGGCAGGGCGGACAGGTCCGGTGGACCGCCCGGGTCGCCCGGCTGCCGCCTGAATCGTCCGATCATGCGGCCATGGTGCGGCCGGCGGACCTCGCCGTCTTGCGAGTGACGTGGGCCGGACAGACAGCCGCTTGATTGACCGTCCGTCGCCCGTCCGGATGACGGGCGACGGACGGGCGGTCTGGCTCGGCGGTACGCCCGGATGCCAGGATGAGCCTCATGGAGCCCGGGCCACTTGAGTCAGCCATCGAGCAGGCGCCGTATATCCTGATCGTCTGCGAGGGGCCGGACCTGCGCATCGCGGCCCTCAACGGGACCGCCCGCGCGCTGTTCCCCGGCCGTGACCCGGCCGGGAAGCCGATGCGGGACGCCTTCGCCGACCTCGCCGGCCAGCAGTGGATAGATCTCTACGCCCAGGTGTACCGCACGGGCACGGCGATCACCGGGCAGGAGTGGCGGGCCCACATCGCGCTGCCGGACGGCTCCACCAGGGAGCTCTACGCCGACTTCAGCATCACGCCGTGGCGCCACCCGGACGGCGCGATTCGCGGCGTGATCGGCGGCGGCACCGACGTCACCGAGATCGTCCGGGCCCGCCTGGCCGCCGAGCGGCACGCCGAGGAGCTCCAGCAGCAGTACCGGCAGGCGCGCGACGTCGTCGACACCCTGCAGCAGGTCCTCCTGCCCCGCGGCCTGCCGGTCCTGCCGGCCGCCCGGATCGCCGCCAGCTACCTGCTCGCCGCCGCCGACACCTCGGCCGGCGGCGACTGGTTCGACGCCGTCGTGCGCCCCGACGGGAGCGTCGCGCTCGTCGTCGGCGACGTCGTCGGGCACGGCGTGACGGCGTCCGGGGTGATGGGCCAGCTGCGGGCCGTGCTCCAGGACCGCCTCCAGGGCGACGGTGACCTCGGCGCCGCCCTCGCCGCCGTCGACCGGCTTCCGGCGAGGCGGATCGCGACGCTGCCGGACCGGCCGTGCGGCTCGTAGCCGCGGA
>NZ_JBEXCY010000218.1:0-19520 GCF_040605515.1 Dactylosporangium sp. NPDC005572
TTCAGCGTGAAGGTGCCACCACCGGCGATCGACGCGGGTGCGGCCTGCGCCTTGAGCGCCACCCCCGACGCCGCGGCGGCCTCGCAGCGGGCGGCCCGGATCGACGAGCTGTGCCGGGCCTGGCAGGAGGGCCGCGGCCGCAAGCTCACCGACGCCGAGCGGCGCGAGCTGGCCGCCGCCGCGCAGGGCGAGGAGCACATCGAGGCGTACTGCAAGCAGCGCCGCACCGGCCAGCCGTCGAGCTCACCGACCCAGCAGGACGAGAAGAGCCAGGGGAATCAGGGGAGTCAGGGGAACCAGGGGAAGTCGCCGAAGCACACCCCCTGATGCACCGCGAAGATGCCGCCGGCGGCGTTGAACATTTCACCGGGCACGGCGCGCACCGGCGGGCCGGCGACGGGGCCGCCCGGCGCGCTTTGTCCGCTTATGCCAGCCCATGGGGAACCACCGGCCGCCGGGTGGCGATTGACACCCGGCGAGACGCCTCCGTACGGTTCGAGCCACAATGACGCACCTCGGCGGATCATCGAAGCTGCTCAGGGCCATGAACGACGCGGCCGCGCTGAGCCATGTCCTGGAGCGCGGGCCGCTGACCCGCGGCGAGCTCCGCGACCTCACCGGTCTGTCCAAGCCGACGATCTCGGAGGCGCTGCGCCGCCTGACCGAGGCGAAGCTGGTGACCGTCGTCGGCTACGTGAGCGCGGGCCCGGGACCCAACGCCGAGGTGTATGCGGTGAACCCCGACGCCGCCTACTCGGTGGCCCTGTCGGTGCGCGACCGCGGCGACGCCGACGCGCCGACCGTGACCGCCGCCGTGACCGACCTGGCCGGCGAGCTGCGCGGGCGGCTCGAGCTGACCGTCGACTTCACCCGCACCGACCCGGTCAGCGCGGTGGTCGACACCGTCGAGGACGTGTGCAAGGAGGCGCGGGTCGCCCGCGACCCGGTCGCCCAGGTGCAGATCGCCGTGGCCGGCTCCTACGACGCCAAGGTCGACGTCCTGCACCACGTCGAGGTGCCGGGCTGGGGCCGCCCCGGCCTGATCGAGGACCTGCGGCGCCGGCTCGGCGTGCCGGTCGGCGTCGACAACGACGTCAACCTGGCCGCGGTCGCCGAGCGGGCGCACGGCGCCGGCCGCGACGCGGAGAGCTTCGCGCTGCTCTGGCTCGGCGAGGCCGGCCTGGGCCTGGCCATCGACCTCGGCGGCACGCTGCTGCGCGGCGCGCGGGGCGGGGCCGGCGAGATCGGCTACATGCCGATGATGCTGCCCGGCGCCGGCGACGGGCGCGGCTTCACCGGCCGGGTCGACTTCCAGGACCTCGTCGGGGGCGGCGCCGTCCTCGACCTCGCCTCGCAGTACGGCATCCACGAGAGCACGGCCGCGGGCACCATGGCGGCAGCGGTCGCCCGCGCCGAGGACCGCGACGAGGGCGCGCGCAGCTTCGTCACCGCGCTCGCCGGCCGCATCGCGATCGGCCTGTCGGCCGTCGTCGCGGTGCTCGACCCGCCGCTGGTCGTCATCGGCGGCGAGGTCGGCCAGGCCGGCGGCCCGGTGCTCGGCACGGCCGTCGCGACCGCCCTCGCCGAGGCCGCGCCGCTGGACACGACGATCGCCACCAGCACGATCCACGACGACGCGGCCCTGCTCGGCGCCCAGGAGGCCGGCCGCGCGACCGTCCGCGAAGGGATCCTCGCCGCCCTGCGCCGGCCGACGCCCTGAGGCTCTGAACGCATGGCCCCGGTGGATCGGGGCAGTACCGCCGCATGACGAATCCAGTCGTGCTCATCACCGGCGGCCTCACCGGCATCGGGCGGGCCACCGCCGAGGCGTACGCGGCCGAGGGCGCGGGCGTCATCGTCGCCGGCCGCCGCGACGAGGCCGGCGAGGCGTTCGCCGGCGACCTGCGCTCGGCCGGGGCGCAGGCCGACTACGTGCACGCCGACGTCCGCCACGACGACGAGGTCCGGGCGCTCGTCGACGACACCGTGGCCCGCTTCGGCCGGCTCGACGTCGCCGTGAACAACGCCGGCAGCCTGGGCACCCGGGCGCCCGTCCAGGACCAGTCCGTCAACAACTACGCGTCGACCTTCGAGACCAACGTGCTCGGCGTCATCCTCAGCATGAAGCACGAGGTGCGGGTGATGCTCGCCCAGGGGTACGGCAGCATCGTGAACGTCGGGTCGGTCGCCGGGCACATCGGCGTGCCCGACGACTCGGTCTACGTTGCGAGCAAGCACGCCGTCGAGGGGCTGACCCGCACGGCGGCGCTGGAGACCGCCGCGGCCGGGGTGCGGGTCAACGCGGTGGCGCCCGGCCCGATCGAGACCCGGATGCTCGACGAGTACGTGCCCACCGACGCCGAACGGGACGCGTTCCGGGAGTCGGTGCCGGCCCACCGCTTCGGCCGGCCCGACGAGATCGCCCAGGCCATCGTGTTCCTCGGCTCGGAGAAGGCCAGCTTCATCACCGGGCAGGTCGTCTCGGTCGACGGCGGTTTCTCGGCCCGCTGAGCACGCCGCGCGCCCGTGCTGTACCGTCCCTTCGATTTGGCAAATCGATGGGGAGGAACGCGCGGGACCATGCACATCAACGACTTCTTGACCGCGATCCCGATCGGCCTGCTCATCGGCGTGCTCGGCCGGCTGGTCCTGCCGGGCCGTCAGTCGATCGGGATCTTCATCACGTTCCTGATCGGCGTCGGCGCGGCCCTGCTCGGCACGCTCGTCGCAGAGCTGGTCAACCTCGACGACAAGGCGCTCGTCAAGGTCTGGAAGATCCAGTGGAGCTGGTGGGAGCTGGGCATCCAGGTCCTCTTCGCCGCGATCGGCATCGGGCTGGCCAACATGCTCACGTACACGAAGCTCGCCTCCGGCGGCGAGCGCCCCCGGCGCCGACCGGCCCGCAAGCGGAAGAAGGCCAAGGAAGCGACCGACTGAATGTCTGGCTGAATTTCTGGCCGAGCGGGCCGCGGCGAGGGATGGTGGTAGCTGGGGAGGGCGTGAGGGGGTGCGCCATGCAGCTGACACGGAGTCCCATCGTCGTCGGGGTCGACGGCTCCACCGCGAGCCTCGGCGCGGTCCGGTGGGCCGCCGACGAGGCCGCCCGGCACGGCTGCACATTGCGGGTCGTGCACGCGATGAGCTGGGAGGGGACGGCCGACGGCCAGGGCGTCGTCCTCGACGCCGCCGCCGAGGCCCGCACCTGGCAGCCCGGCATCGCGGTGGAGACCGCGACGCTCGGCGGCCCGGCCGCCGCCGTCCTGCAGGACCAGTCGGGCCACGCGTCGCTGGTCGTGATCGGCGGCCGCGTCCACGACGGCGGCCTGCTCGACACGTCGGTCGGTGCCCACCTGACCGCGTTCGCGCACTGCCCGGTGCTCGTGGTGAACAACGCGTGGCGCTGGGCCGACCCGATGAGTGCGATCCCGCAGCAGGCACCGGTGGTCGTCGGCGTCGACGGGTCACCGTCGAGCCAGCGGGCCCTCGCGTTCGGCTACGGCGAGGCCGCCGCCCGGCATGTGCCGCTGGTCGCCCTGCACGCCGGCCGGGCCCGCCCGCACGAGGCGGTCGCCGCCGAGATGGAGCCGTGGCTGCGCCTCCACCCGGAGGTCGAGACCCGCTTCACCAGCCGCGACGCCCCGATCCTCGACGCGATGACCGAGGCGGCCCGCACCGCGCTGCTGGTGGTGCTGGGCGCCCACCGGGCGGGCTGGTACGAGCACCCCCGGCCGAACCCGGTCACCCAGCTCATCGTCCACCACGCCGCGTCGCCGGTCCTCGTCACGCGCAGCGTTTAGGCGCCGTCCTCACCCGGCGGCCTTCTTGACGAGCTCGGCGATGCGGGCCTCGGCCTCGTCGGTCACCTCGGTGAGCGCGAACGCGGTCGCCCACATCACGCCGTCGTCGAGGTTGGCCGGGTCGTTGAAGCCGAGCGTGGAGTACCGCGACTTGAACTTCTTCGCCGGCTGGAAGAAGCAGACGGCCTTGCCGTTGCGGGCGTAGGCCGGCATGCCGTACCACGTCGTCGGCGTGAGCTCGGGGGCGTTGGCCTTGACGATGGCGTGGATGCGCTCGGCCATGGCCCGGTCGGACTCCTCCATCTCGGCGATCTTCGCGAGCAACTCGGGCTCCGTGTCGCCGCCCTTCTTCGACCGCAGCTCCTTGGCGCGCTCCTTGACGGCGGCGCGCTCCTCCTCGGACAGGCCGCCGGACGCAGCGGCTTTCTTCGTGGCCTTCTTCGGTGCGCTCATGTCTCCATGCTAGGGAGCGGCCGCGGCGCCGGCTTCTCGAAACCTGATCAGCTGGCGCTGCTCTCCCGGGCCGACTGGAAGACCTCCGCGGCGGCGAGCTCGCTCACGACGTCCAGGAGATGGTCCACCTCGGCGTCGGTGTTGGCCGCCGTGACCTGGATGCGGAAGCCCACCTGGTCGCGGGGCACCCCCGGGTAGGGGGCCAGGGTCACGAACAGGCCGCGCGCCCACAGCAGCTCCGACACCTCGACCAGGTCGCGGTCCAGCGCGATCGGCAGCTCGATGATCGGGGTGTCGTCGGTGTTGGGGGTGAAGACGCCGAGGCCGCGGACGTGGCCGAGCACGCGCATGGTCATGCGGTGCAGGTCGGCGCGCAGCTTGTCGCCGCGGTCGGCGTTGACGTCGAAGCCGGCCAGCACCGTGGCCAGGGACGCCGTGGGGGAGGGGCCGGAGTACAGGTACGGGGCGGCCGACGCCTTCAGGCGGTTCTTCAGGACCGTCGGCACGGCGACGAAGGCGAGCAGCGACGAGTACGCCTTCGAGAACCCGCCGACCAGGACCAGGTCGTCGTAGGACTCCCCGTGGTACCGCACGATGCTGTTGCCACCGGCGCCGTAGGGGCTGGTCTCGTCGGGGCGGCGCTCGCCGATGACGCCGAAGCCGTGCGCGTCGTCGACGTAGAGCACCGCGCCGTGCCGCCGGCACAGGTCGAGGTACCGGGGCACGTCGGGGATGTTGCCGGTCATGCTGTTGACGCCGTCCATGCAGACCAGCACCGGGCCCTTCGCCACCGGCAGCAGCGACGCCAGCTCGTCGAGGGAGCGGAACCGCCGCACCGTGGCGCCCTGACCGCGGGCGAAGACGCAGCCGTCCCAGATCGTCTTGTGCGCCCGCGCGTCGACCAGCAGCGTGCCCTCGCCGGCCAGGGCCGGGATCACCGACAGGTGGATCTGCGTGATCGTCGGCAGGACCAGCGTGTCGGGCGCCCTGAGGAGCTCGGCGAGCCGCTCCTCGATGCGCGGATACAGGCCCGGGTTGCCGAGCATCCGCGACCAGCTCGGGTGGGTGCCCCAGCGGCGCAGCTGCGGCTCGACCGCCTCGATGATCTCGGGCTCCAGGTCGAAGCCGAGGTAGTTGCACGACGCCCAGTCGGTCAGCCAGTGCCCGCCGACCCGGATGCGGCGCCCGTTGATCTCGTCGATCACGGCGTCGTAGAACCTGGTGTGTTCCCGCAGGTGGGCGATGCCGCTATACCTGGGATCCTCGTCGACGGCGGTGGCGAGGTGCTCGACGGTCAAGACGCTTCCTCCGGGGTGTTTCAGGCCGCGGTGCGGCCTCCCCGTTGAAGCCCCGACGCATCCTCCAACAACCATTGGCTAGCGTCACCGTAGCTCAGTGGCCGGGAGAACAAGTACCCCTGGCCATGGTCACTGCCCATCGTGACCAGCAGCTCACGCTCCGCCTCGGTCTCGATCCCCTCGGCGACGACCTGGAGATTGAGGATCCGGGCCAGCTGCACGATGGTGTCGACGACCGCGTGTTGCTCCGCCGAAGATGCAATGGTGTCGATGAAGCTTTTGTCCAGCTTCACCACGTCGACCGGCAGTCTGCGCAGGTAGGACAGCGACGAGAAGCCGGTGCCGAAGTCGTCGATGGCGATCCGCACGCCCGCCTCGCGCAGCGCCGCGAGCGCGCCGGCGACCTCGCCGTCGTCGTGCAGCAGCAGGCTCTCGGTCATCTCCAGCAGCAGCGCGCGGGGCGGCAGGCCCATCCGGTCGATCTCCGCGAGCACCCATGGCGCAAAATCGGGCGTCCGGAACTGCCGGGCCGAGACGTTCACCGAGACGTACGTCTCCGTGTCCGGGTAGGCGATGCGCCACTGCGCCGCCGCCTTCACCGCGCTGCTGAGCACCCACGCGCCGAGCGGCACGATGAGCCCGCTCTCCTCGGCGACCGGGATGAAGTCGTCGGGCGGCACCATGCCGCGCGCCGGATGGTCCCAGCGCACGAGTGCCTCGAAGCCGTGGGTGCGCCCGTCGGCGAGGGTCACGATCGGCTGGAAGTGCAGCAGCAGCGACTCGTCGGCGATCGCCCGGTCGAGGTCGGCCCGCAGCCGGTGCCGCTCGACGATCTCGCTGTGCAGCGACGACTCGTAGCGCCGCCAGCGGTCCCGGCCGGCGTCCTTGGCGACGTACACGGCCAGGTCCGCGTGGCGCAGCAACTCCTGGGCGGTGGCGGCCTCGGTGGTGGTGGCCGCCCCGATGCTGGCGGTGGTGGTGACGGTACCGTGGTCGAGCTCGAACGGCTGCTTGAAGCTCGCGAGCACCACCTGCGCGACCCGCTCCACGTCGGCGGGGCTGCCGGCCCGGCGCACCAGCGCGGCGAACTCGTCGCCGCCGAGGCGTGCCACGGTCCCGGCCGCGCCGTAGGAGCCGTCGACGGCCCGCAGCGCCTCGGTGAGCCGCTGCCCGACCGCGACGAGCAGGGCGTCGCCGGCGCCGTGCCCCCACGTGTCGTTGACGACCTTGAAGTCGTCGAGCTCGACGATGAGGACGCCGACCGTCGCGCCGGTCTCCGCGCCCGATGCGACCGCCTCCTGGACCCGGGTCAGGAACACCTCCCGGTTCGGCAGGCCGGTGAGCGCGTCGAAGGTGGCCCGCTGGTACAGCTCGGCCTGCAGGCGGCTGCGCTCGGTCACGTCCCGCAGGGTCACCACCACGCCCCGGACGGTCGGCTCGTCGCGCAGGTCGCGGAAGGCCGCCTCGACCAGCGTCGGCCGCCCGCCGGGGCCGGTGACGGTGAGGTCCTCGCCCGGCCGGTCGGCGCCGCCGGACCGGACCTGGCCGAGGCGCCGCTCGACCGTGCCGGCGCTTGACGGCGCGAACACCGCCGGCAGCGGCTCCCCGACCAGTTCCCGGTCGAAGAGGACCTGCGCGGACGGGCTGGCGAAGCGGACCCGGTCGTCGTCGCCGAGGACGAGGATCACGTCGGTGGCGTTGAGCACGAGCGTGCGGAAGTAGGCCTCGCTCTTGCGCCGGCCGATCTCCTCGCCGAGCGCGATCCGGTCGAGGGCCATCGCGGCCTGGGTGGCCAGGATCTGCGCCGCCTCCTGCAGGCCGACCAGCACGACCTCGTCGGCGGCGACGTACAGCGCCCGCTCGGCCGGGCGGCCGTCGGCCAGCGCGAGGGGGCAGCAGAGCGTCACCTCGAAGTCACCGAGGTCGACGCCGAGATTGACGCCGAGGTCACGGGTGTACGACATCGACAGCCGGTCGGTGTGGGCCGGCCCGATCGCGGCGCGGTGGTCCCGGCCGGGCGGCAGCAGGTCGGCGACCGCGCCGCGGACGGTCGCCTCGACGGCCGCGTCGTCGGTGGCCATGAGCAGCGCGGCCCCGGCCTTGCGCAGCCGCCGCTCGCGCTCCAGGGTGCGCCGCTGGCCGGTGACGGCGCGGCCGAGCCGCAGCAGGACCAGGCCGGACAGCAGCGCGGACACGACGGCGATGACGGCCGCGTCGCGGACCCGGCCGGCCTGCATCTCGACGAACAGCACGACCGGCGCGACGAACAGCGACAGGCCGAGCAGCAGCAGCCGGCCGACCCGCTCCTCGCCGGCCCGCACCACCTTCGGCTCGGTGAGCTCGCGCATCGACGGGTGCAGCGCGGCGACGCCCCAGAGCACGTAGAACGCGGCCCAGCCGGTGTCGACCGGGCCGCCGGTGGCCCAGTCGCCGTTGAGCTGCGCGAGGCCGTAGCCGACGTCGGAGGTGAGCAGCCCGACGCCGCCGATCGCGAGCAGCCACACGGCCGGCGTCGGGCGGACCGAGGCGATGAGCCGCGCGCCGACGGCCAGCACGATGATGTCGGCGAGCGGGTACGCGATGGAGATCGTGCGGTCCAGGGCCGACAGGGCGGGGTTCTCGACGTACGGCCGGATCAGGAAGATGTAGGAGAGCAGGCCCAGCCCGGCGGTGAGGGTCAGCGCGTCGAACAGGCTCGCCGGGTCGCGGCGCACCACCCCGAGCCGGTAGAGCCAGACCAGCGCGGCCGCGATGAGCACGTAGACGGTGAGGTAGAAGAAGTCCGCCGCGGACGGGAAGCCCTGCCGGTGCAGCAGCCGGGTGAGCACGTCGGCGGTCACGTCGCCGGCGATGAACGAGCCGACGGCGGCCGCGAGCAGGTACCACGGCGCCCGCCGGCGGGGCCGGTGCATGTGCACGCCGACGAGCATCGCGGTCACCGACGCGAGCCCGATCGCGGTCCACAGCACCAGGTGCAGGCCGGGCAGCGCGAAGTTGGCGGTCACCAGGATCGCCATCGCCCCGACGTACACCTTGAGCACGAGGCAGACGCTACCCAGTTCAGTGCCGAATGAGGAGTACCTGGCAGCATCGTTCGGCGAGGGTGCCGCCACACGGTTTCACGAGTTTTCGCGGAGTTTGTGGCCTTGACGGTACCGCTGGGGCTCTCTGATCGCGACATTGCGCACATGACGCCGCCACGCTCGGCGACCAGCACCTGCCATTCATTCACGTGTAGCCGAAAGTTTCAGCCTGTTCATTCGCATCAGCGCAGGTCAACACCTGTTCCATCGACGACTCCCTTCTGCTCGCGGGCCCCGGCCTGGTGAGATTCCCGCAGCCTGTGTCGTCGTGTCTGGAGGGTCACCGTGCGCGTACCTGCAAGATGGCGGTTGCCGGCGGTCGCCGCGATCGCGACCGTGACGGCCGGCACCGCCGCCGTCTGGCTCGCCGGGGGAGGGTCCGCGAGCGCGGGCACCATATCCGGCACGTTCTACAAGGACCCGAACTCGCAGGTGCTGCGCTGGCTGGCGGCCAACCCGAACGACTCGCGGGCCGCGCTGATCCGCGACCGGATCGGCGCGCAGCCACAGGGCCGCTGGTTCACCAGCCCCAACACGTCCACGACCACGGCCGACGTGACCGCGTACGTCAACGGGGCCAACGCGGCCGGCCAGATCCCGCTGCTGGTGGCGTACGCGATCCCGAACCGCGACTGCGGTGGGGCGAGCGCCGGCGGCACGACCGACTATCCGTCGTACGCGAACTGGGTCCGCGCGTTCGCCTCGGGCCTGGGCAGCCGCACCGCGGTCGTGCTGCTGGAGCCCGACTCGATCGCGCTGCAGACCTGCCTCGACAGCGCCGGCATCGCCGCCCGCAACTCGGCGCTGTCCAGCGCGGTCACCACGATCAAGCAGGCGAACCCGAGCGCGAAGGTGTACCTCGACGCCGGTCACTCGGCCTGGAACTCGGCCGGCGACCAGGCGAACCGCCTGGTGGCGGCGGGCGTGCGCAGCGCCGACGGCTTCTACAGCAACGTGTCGAACTTCCGTACCACCGCCGACGAGGTCAACTACGGCCGCAACGTGCTCAACGCGATCGGCGCGGCGAACCTGCACCAGGTCGTCGACACCAGCCGCAACGGCAAGGGCCCGAACGGCAGCCAGTGGTGCGACCCGTCCGGCCGCGGCACCGGCGTCGCGCCGACGACGTCGACCGGCGAGGCGACCGTCGACGCGTTCGTGTGGGCCAAGCCGCCGGGCGAGGCGGACGGCTGCGCGGCCTCGGCCGGCACATTCTCCCCGGACCTGGCGTACCAGCTGGCGCTGAACGGCGTGGTCACCTCGCCGCCGCCCACGTCGTCGTCGCCGTCGTCCTCGCCGTCGGCGTCCGCGTCCCCGTCGCGGTCCCCGTCCTCGTCGCCGTCCTCGTCACCCTCGTCGTCGCCGTCCTCGTCGCCGCCCCCGGCCGGCGGGTGCTCGGTGGCGTACAAGGTGGACAGCCAGTGGAACAACGGCTTCACCGCGACGGTGACGATCACCAACCGCGGCCCGGCGGTGAACGGCTGGACGCTGACCTTCGCCTTCCCCGGCGACCAGCGGGTCAGCAACGCGTGGAACGCCACGGCGAGCCAGTCGGGCACGTCGGTGTCGGTCCGCGACGGCGGCTGGAACGCGTCGATCCCGAGCGGCGCCACGGCGAGCTTCGGCTTCCAGGCGAGCTTCTCGGGCAGCAACGGCGCGGCCACGGGCTTCAAGCTCAACGGTTCGGCCTGCTCGTAGCATGCTGGGGCGCCGCCGGTTCCGCGGCGGCGCCCCTCGCCGCCAGCGGCACCAGGGCGAGCAGCGCGGTCAGGGCCGCGACCAGCGGCAGCCCGCCGGCGGCCCAGGCCGCGAAGAGCACCAGCGCCGACACCTCGGTGGCGAGGGACGCGACCGACGTGACTGTGGCCCGGGCGCCGGTCTCGATGACCCGCTGCAGGCGGGCGTCGACCAGGACCAGGACGAGGCGGTAGAGGCCGTAGAACACGGCGAGCAGCACGATCCCCGCCGGCACGTCGAGCAGCGCGGCCACCCCGGCGGCGAGCGCCGCACCGGCCAGCATGAGGCACTGTCCCCACCGGCCGGCGCCGGCGGCCCTCGACGCCAGCCACGCCCCGGCGACGCCACCGCCGGTGACGACCAGGCCGGCGAGGGGGTTCAGCCCGGTCGGCACCCGCCAGTCGGCCGCGATGACCGGGAAGTACTCCTCGATCGCGTCGAGCCCGGCGAGCGCGGCGAGGGCGACCACAGCCGTGCGCACGACGCTGTTGACGGCCGCTTCCCGGACACCCTGCCTCAGGGTGGCGAAGTATCCGTCGTCGTCGTCTTCGTCCGCTGTGCGCGGGGCCTCGGGCAGGCGGAGGGCGAGCAGGCCCGCGGCGAGACACACGCCGACGCTGACCCAGCCGGCGAGCTGATAACCGCCCAGGTCGTACAGCAGGACGGCGGCACCGGCGGCCGGGACCTGCGCGACGAGGCCGGCGGCGTCGACCCGCCCGGACAGCCGAACGTAGTCGTCCTGCGCGCCGACCGCGGCGAGCCCGTCGTAGAGCAGGGCCTCCAGGGCACCGCTGGCCAGGGCGCCGCCGACGCCCCACAGCACGAACCCGGCGAGGAACCCCCAGAAGCCGGGCGTGACCAGCCACGCCGCGAACCCCACGGCCTGCAGCACCCCGGACGCCGCGAGCGCGGCCCGCCGCGAGAACCGGTCGGCGAACGCCCCGGTGGGCACCTCGGCGACGATGCTCGTGACCGACCACACGGCGAACAGCACGGAGATCTGCCCGCCCGTCAACCCGGTCGCGGTGAAGAAGAGGGCGTACAGCGGATAGAGCGGCACGGCGCCGCCGAGCAGGGACCACCCCACGGTGAGCCGCCCGAGCCGCTGTGCCGGTGAGCCGCGGCGTCAACCAAACGTCATGGGCCGGACGCTAGCACCGCCGGCCGTCGGTACGCGCCCGATTTTTCGTTAGGCTGGTGGCGTGGCTGACGCTGACGACGTGCGCCGGCTCGCCCTGTCGCTGCCGCACGTGGTCGAGATCGACAGCGACGGGTTCGACTTCCGGGTGGGCAACAAGGGCTTCGTCTGGTCCTACCCCGAGCGCCTCCCCGGGAAGCCGCGCGTGATCCGCACCGACGTCGCCGTGCTCTACGTCGGCGACGAGGCCGAGAAGCAGGCCCTGCTGCTGGGCGAGCCGGACCGGTTCTTCACCACCCCGGCCTACGATGGCCTGCCGCTGGTCATGCTGCGCCTGGAGGCGGTCGACGTGGCCCGCCTGGCCGAGCTGGTCACCGACGCCTGGCACATGCGCGCCCCCGCCGACCTGCTGCCGTAACCTAACCGACCGGGATCTCCAGCACCGTCGCGGTGGCGCCGTCGCCGTCGGTCAGGCGCTCCTCGACCGTCGGGCCCGCGACCGCCAGCCGGTGCCGCCCGATCCAATCGAACAGGTCCAGTCCCGAGCGGACCACGCCCCACGCCGGCGGCACGACGGCCCGCACCACCCGCCGCGCCGGCAGCGTCAGCGGCTCGCCGCCGCGGTCGGTGACGGCGGCCGGGAACGGGGCCCCCGGCGGTCCGCCCAGCCACGTGAGCAGCACCCCGCCGGCGCACCGGGCGGCGAGCTCGCCCGGGTCGCCGACCTGGAACCGGCGGACCCGCAGGCGGCGCGGGCCGACCGTGGCCACCTGCGGCAGGACCGGCGTCGCGGCGGCGAGCCGGTCCTCGGCGGCCGCCACCGCCGCGGTCCTCGCCGCGATGTCCCGGCGCAGCTCGGCCACGGTGTCGGTGAGCGCCGCCCGCACCTGCGCGTCGGGCGCGTCGAGCAGCTCGGCGACGCGGCGCAGCGGCAGCCCGAGCCGCTGCAGGCCGCGGATGCGTTCCAGGCGGGTCAGCTCGGCCACCCCGTACCACCGGTAGCCGGTCGCCGCGTCGACCGCCGCCGGCCGCAGCAGCCCGATCCGGTCGTAGTGGCGCAGCGTGCCGCCGGAGACGCCGGCCATGCGCGCGAGCTGCCCGATCCGCCACACGACGCCTCCTCCGCGGCTTGACCTTCGCCCTGCACCAAGGTTCTAGCGTCGCCGCCCATGACCACCATCGCACGGCCCGCGGGCCTGCTGCTGCTGTCGTCGGTCGGGGCGCTGCTCGCCGGGGCGGTCGTCGCCGTGGCGGCCGGGCTGACCCTGAACCCCGCCGACCTGCCCGCGACCCTGGCCGCCGTCGCCGACCGGCCCGGGCTGCACCTCGCCGCCCTCGCCCTGGACGTCGCCGGCTGGCTGGGCCTGCTGGCCGCGGCCCTGACCATGGCCGGGTCGTCGCCTGCCGCCGCCCTGACCGCGGCCGGGTCGTCGCCTGTCACCGCTCTGACCGCGGCCGGGTCGTCGCCTGTCACCGCTCTGACCGCGGCCGGGTCGAATCCTGCCGCCGCCCGCCCGGCTGCCGGGCCGTCCCCGGCGGTCGGGGCCGGCCTGCTCGCCGCGACCGGGCTGGCCGGGCTGCTGCACGACGCGGGGAACCTCGCCGTCACCCAGCTGACCGGCTCACCGGTGGCCGCCGCGGCGGTGCTGCTCGTCGCCAAGTGGATGGTCAACCTGGCCGGGCTGCTCTGGGTCGCCGCCACCGTCGCGCTGAGCCGTGGCGGGTCGCGGGCTTTCCGCAGTACCGGAGCCGTCGCCGCGGCATCGGGACTGGCCGCTGTCGTCATCCCCTGGACCAGCGGGACGGCGGGGCCCTCGGTCGCGCTCGAGCAGGCCGGCTACGCGCTCCACCTGCCGGTCATGGTGTGGTTCGCCGCGGTCGGCCTGGTCAGCGTCACGCCCGTCGGGCGCTCCGGGAGCGCCCAGCGCCGGCGCTGAGCGTCCTCGTCGTCGGACTGCGGCGACGAGCCGATCCGCTCCGGGTGGCCGGTGAACTGGCCGCGGCCGGGCGGGCCGGAGCAGTCGCCGCCCCGGGCCATGGGGTCGGGTCGCGGCGCGCCGAGGCGGGCTTCGACGTCTCGGTGGTCCGGGATGGTCCGCGTTCAGTGCGGGGGCAGCGCTGCGCGCTCCGCCGGTGACAGCTGCGCCTCGGCCACCGCCCGGGCCGCGGCCAGCTCGGCCCGCAGCTCGGCGACCTCGGCCAGCAGCTGCAGCTCGCGGTCGCGCTCGGCCGCGGCGAGCGCGTCGACGTGCGCGATGATCGCCGCCGCGTCGACGGAGCCGCCGCCGGCGTTGATCGCGGCGACCAGGGCCTCGATCGCGATGCGGGCCGACTTCGCGTCGGCGGCCGCCCCGGCCAGCGCGGCCGTGATCGACCGTTGCCAGGCCTCGTCGCGGATCCGCCACTTGACCGGCTCGATCTCGCTGCCGTCGGCCGCTTTCGGCGCGCCGAGCCGCCAGGCCTCGAGGATGCTGTCGCTGTGTACGGACATGCCGCGGTCTCCGTCCATGCGGGCGATCGGGTCGTAGTCCTCCGCGCGCGGGTCGTCGTCGGCGTCGGACCGGCCCGACACGTGAATGTGACCCTTGTCGGTGGATGAGCGGGTGGTGTGGGCGGGCATCCACCGCTCCTGGCGGCAGGTCCCGGACTCGTCGGTCCAGTTGATGTACTTGATCCACGCCACGCCGGGGACGCCGGCGTCACGGTCGCGGATGAGCTGCCGGGCGATGTCGGCGTTCTCCTTGCGGGCGGCCCTGGAGTCGTTGCGTGGCATCACGTCCAGGCCGCGGGCCTTCCACCGCGCGTTCGCGCTGGGCCAGCCCGTCACCGAGAACGGCGTGTGGTCCTCGGGGGTGTTCGCCTCCAGGTGGTCGTCGTCGGGGTAGTCGTACACGGTCAGGCCGTGCCGTTTCAGATTGCGCTGCAGCGCCCGCGCCGGGCGGATCAGCGCGTACGGCTTGCCCGCGGCCAGCCAGTCCCGAAAGCCCTGGGATGGCATGATTCCTCCTTCTGACGCCGGTGGTCAGCGGATGCGGTCCGCGTTTTCGTCGAGGGTACGAATCGACGGACACCATCAGGGTACGACGGGAGGCACGCGTATTCAGGCGCTCGCGGGTCGACGGAACCCGCGCGGGTGACGCCGTCGCCGACATAGGCGGACATGCCGGCCCATGCCGGCCCAGACCGCAGAGTTCGGCCATGGCGGTGCGAACCGAGCCACGAGACGGCGAGCAGGAGGGCTGCCGATGCCTACAGCCCTACTCAACCGGTGCGGCGCCGCCGCGACCAGAAGAAGCCGCCGCCGAGGAGCACCACGAGCACGGCCGCGCCGGCGATCCACCAGGCCGCCGCGCCGGAGCCGTCCGCCGACGTGGGCACCGGTGCCGCGGCCGACGTGGGTGCGGCGGTCGGTGACGCGGGCGCCGACGGGGACGGCGACGGTGACGGGGAAAGCGACGGGGCCGGCGCCGCGTTCGTGAACGCGAACGTGCCGGAGATCGCGTCGCCGTCCGCCGACACCGTCGACCAGGCGACCGTGATCGCGCCCGGCGGGAGGGCGCGGACCGCCTGGAGCACGTTCTTGTCGACGACGCGGGCGGCGCCGTCACTGTACGACGCGCCGTCCGGGCCGGTCACCGTCACCGTGGTACGGCTCTGCTTCACCATCTCGTTGAACGTCAGGGTGACCGTGGCGACCGGCGCGGTGACCGTCGCGCCCTTCGCCGGGTCGGAGCGCACCAGCGTCGAGTGGGCGGAGGCGGGCGCCGCCAGGCCGAGCGTGGCGGTGGCACCCAGCAGCGTCGCGACCAGCAGGCGCCGGAGCTTCATGTCGTCATCCTCGTCAAGAACGTCAGGGAGTCGGTGGGAGGGTAGTCGTCGGCGGCACCGCGGAAGTTCCCAGCAGTTCGTCGACGTAGCGCGCCGCCGGGCCGCCGAAGACCTCCTGCACGGCCTGGATCTGCGCCCACAGCGCGGGCAGCGGCCAGCCGGGCGGGAACAGGGCGGCGGGCAGGCGCGGGCTGCTGAGCGTGTCGACCATCGGCGTTCTGAGCAGGGCCGCGTAGCGGCGCAGCGTCTCGGCGCCCGGCGCCGGCGGCCCGGCCAGCGCGTCGAGGGCCGCGCGTAACGCTCCCGCGTGGGCGGCGAAGGTGCCGGCGAGGGTGTCCAGGTCCCACACCACCCGCGCGGCCCGGGCTGCGTCGGGCTCGTCGAGCGGCAGGCGGGTCACCAGCAGCAGCGCGCCCGGCGGCGCGTCGGCCAGCGGCAGGTGCTCCGTGCGGTCGTCGAGCGCGACGAGCACCCCGGGCTGCAACAGGCCGTAGCCGGCCTGGACGGCCGCCCGGCGCAGCGCGTCGCGAAACGCGCGGCGGGACTCGGGGACCTGGTAGAGCACAGCGTGGAACGCCCCCGGCCACTCCGGCGCGGGTGGCCGGCCGCCGGCCCGGATCCGGTCGAACCGGCGGCCGTACTCACCCGCGAGCCGGTAGGCGGCGCCGCGCCCGTGCCGGAGGCTGGCCAGCTTGCCCTCCTGCCGCATGCGCAGCAGCAGCGCCCGGGCGGCGGCGGGGGTGAGGCCCAGGTCGCCGAGCAGCCGGATCAGGGCGGGGCCGGGCAGCTCCGGACGCCGGGCGACGCCGAAGAGGAACGGCACCAGCGACGCGGACCTTCCCCCCGGAGACTGAGATGGTACGATCTGTCTCACGTACGTGAGGATAATCGAACAGAATCGGGCACAATCGGGGAGGTCCGCATGGGCCGGTTCGGTAAGGTCCTGCTCGGCTGGGGGCCCACCCTGGTCGCCAATGTCGTGCTGCCGCTCCTCACCTATTCCTGGCTCACCGACCGTGGCCTGACCGAGGCGTCCGCGCTGGCCCTGAGCGGGGTCTGGCCGGCCGTGGAGGTGGCCGTGATGTTCGCGGTCCGCCGCCGCGTCGACGAGTTCGGCGTGCTCACGTTGATCATCATCGCGCTCGGCGTCGGCTCGTCGCTGGCGCTGCGGGACGGGCGGCTGGTGCTGTTCAAGGAGTCGGCCGTCACCGGGCTGTTCGGCGTGCTGCTGCTCGCCTCGCTGCTCGCGGCGCGCCCGCTGATGTTCTACTTCGGGCGCCGCTTCGCCACGGACGGCTCGCCCGAGCGGGTGGCCTGGTGGGACGGCCTCTGGCAGTACGCCGGATTCCGCCGCACGCAGCGGATCCTCACGGTGGTGTGGGGCGTGACGTTCCTGGCCGAGGCGGCGTTGCGCATCGAGCTGACCGAGGTGCTGAGCATCGACACGATGGTCGTGATCAACGCCGTGCTGCCGTACGCGGTGACGGCCGCCCTGGTCACGTGGACCATCCTCTACAGCCGACAGGCCCGCCGGAGAGCCCCCGCCGCCGCCGTGGCCGCGGCCTGAGGGCTCAGGAACGCGGGGCGTACATGATGATCGCGACCCCGGCGAGGCAGATGGCGGCGCCGATCAGGTCGTAGCGGTCGGGCCGGAAGCGGTCCACCACCATGGCCCAGGCGAGCGACCCGGCGACGAAGACCCCGCCGTAGGCGGCGAGGATCCGCCCGAAGTTCGCGTCGGGCTGGAGGGTGGCCACGAACCCGTAGGCCCCGAGCGCCGCGACCCCGGCCCCGATCCAGAGCAGCCCGCGGTGCTCGCGCACGCCCTGCCAGACGAGCCAGGCACCGCCGATCTCGGCGACCGCCGCGACGACGAACAGCACGATGGACCGGAAGATCGTCATGGACCCAGTGTCAGGGATACCCGTCGGGCGCGCCCACGCCGATGGTCAGGAACGGGATCGGGCAGGACGGGCAGGTGCAGTTGGTCAGGCTGTCGCAGCGGGCGTCGACGATCTCGGTCAGGGTCGAGCGGATCGCGGCCAGGTCGGCCATCCGGCGGTCGATCTCGGCGATCTTGTCCAGCGCCCGCTGGCGCAGGTCCGGGGTCGGGTGGCGGCGGCGGCCCGCGTCGATCAGCTCCGCCACCTCGTCCAGCGTGAAGCCCAGCCGCTGCGCGGCCTTGATCACGTTCAGCAGCGCCACCGTGTCCGGCGGGTAGAGGCGGTGGCCGCCCAGCGACCGTTCCGGCTCGGCCAGCAGCCCGCGGCGCTCGTAGTACCGCAGCGTCTGGATGTTCAACCCGGTCAGCTCGGCCACCTCGCCGGTGCGCAGGCCGCCGCGGGCGTCGCTCGTCATGTCCCCGAGGGTAGACCCGTACCTAGGTACCGGCTGCAAGCCGCAGGAGCGCCCGGGTCGAGCCCATGCCGTACCGGTCGGTGTCGCTCGACATCGCGGCCACCTCGGCGAGGGCCGGCGCCGGGTCGATGCCGTGGCGGCGGGCCCGGGCCAGCAGGTCGCGCAGGCCGAGCCGCTCGTCGCGGGCGTCGCCGCCCTGGTCGCGGGCGCTGAAGAGGATCAGGTGGGCGCGCAGCTCCGCCGCCGTCGTCCAGTCCCGGGGCAGGCCGGCGCCCCAGCGGAACCACTCGTACCGCTCGAACAGCCCCCGGATCGCGGCCCGCACGAGGTCGTCCCCGCCGGCGTAGAGGTCGACGACCGCGCGCAGCACCGCCACCGACCGGCCGTCGGCGTTGATCGCGCCGAGCTCCCGGTCGACGGCGGTGCCCGCGGTGAGCATCGCGTCCGGGTTGGAGACGTCGACCGGCGCGGTGGCGACCGGCCGGTACAACGCGTCGAGCCGCGCCATCTCCCGCTCGACGTCCCCCAGGTTCATGGCAGCGTTTATACCTCCTGCCACCGGTACCGCGTGATGCCCGAACCTTCCGTGGCGGCGAGGTGCTTGAGGGCGTCGCGCGCCGAGGAGCACGACGACAGCGCGGCGGCGACGGCGCCGGTGACGTGGGCGGCCGCGAATGACGTGCCGCTCCACTTCGCGTACCCGTGGAACGTCTGGCCCTCCGACTCCTCCGTCGAGACACCGTCGAGGAACGTCGAGACGATGTCCACGCCGGGGGCCAGGTAGTCGACCCACGGCAGCCGCGGCGAGAAGTCCGCGCCCGCCGCGCCGACCGCCACGACCCCGCGCAGCGTCGCCGGCCAGGTCGGCTGCGACCGCTGGGCGACGGCCAGGTCGGTCCACCGGTTGCCGGCGGCGGCGACCAGCAGCACCCGCTCGCTGAGCTCCTCGACGGCGCGGCGCAGCACGAACGGCGGCGCGCCGTCGACCGTCCGGCAGCCGAGCGACAGGTTCACCACCTGCGCGTGGTCCTCGTCGACCGCCGCCGCGAGCGCCTTGACGACGCTCCAGGTGTCGCCGCGGCCGTCCGCATCGAGGACGCCCCGGACCTTGACCTCGGCGCCGGGGGCGAGGCCGTCGATCAGGCCCGTGACGAACAGGCCGTGCCCGACGACCTGGGACACCTGCGGCCCGGCCGCCTCCGCGCGGGCCGGATCGACGTCGAGCACGGTGACCCTGACGCCGGTGCCGGCGCCGGCCAGGGCCGACGACGACCGTGCCGGCGCGTCCGCCGCCGTGGCGGGCAGCGCGGCGAGCGACTTCGGGTGCCCGAACGCGAAGATGTGCTCCAGGCGCCGATCCTTGCCCATCTCCGGGGTCCAGCCGCCGAACCGGGCCGCGCACCACCAGCGCAGCTGGGCCAGGAGCAGGTCGAGGTGCTCGGGGTCGACGAAGGTCGAGGCGGTCACGTTCGCCGACACCGGCACGCGGGCGAGCCGCAGCGTGCGCAGCTCCTCCGGCGGGCCGAGGGTCAGGTCCTGCCGCAGCTCGCGGGCCGCGGTGAGCACCACGTCGAGGTGGTCCAGGTCCACGACGAGGGCGCCGAGCTCTTGCTCAGACATCGCGCTTCCTTCCCGATTGAGGATTCCGTACCACGGATACGCCACCCCGGCCCGTGATGCACCGGCCGACCGAGCGATTGACATCGACGCCGTCCGGTACGCAGTGTGATCACTTGTGAGCGCGGCAGCGACGGCCCGGGCCCTGGCCGAGCAGGCGATGCGCGTGGCGGACACCGACCCGGCGCGGGCCGAGCCGGTCGCGGCCGCC
>NZ_JBEXCY010000219.1:0-6612 GCF_040605515.1 Dactylosporangium sp. NPDC005572
GCGGCCTGGCCGCGGCGCTGTGCCTGCTGGCCCGCGACGAGGGCGGCCCGGCGATCGCCGCCGCGCACCTGTACTACCCGATGCTCGACGACCGCACGGTCGCCGGTGACGCGCCGGTGTGGAACGGCCGCCTCGCCACGGTCGCCTGGCAGGCGTACCTCTGCGGGAAGCCGGCCGACGCCTACGCCGCCCCGGCCCGCGCCGCCGACCTGGCCGGCCTCCCGCCGACCTACCTCGACACCGGCGAGCTCGACCTGTTCCGCGACGAGGACGTCGCCTACGCCGAGCGGCTCGAGGCGGCCGGCGTCGAGGTGCGGTTCGAGTCCTGGCCCGGCGCCGTCCACGCGTTCGAGCGCATCGCGCCCGGCGCCGCCGTCAGCCGCGCCGCGGTCGAGCGCCGCCGCAACGCCCTGGCCCGGGATCTGAGTTGGTGACGATCTACGAGGTGGCCGCCCGCGCCGGGGTGTCACCGGCCACGGTCAGCCGGGTCATGAACGGCACCCGCGTCTCCGCCGAGTCGGAACGGCTCGTCCGGGCCGCCGCCGAGGAGCTGTCGTTCATCCCGAACCGCACCGCCCGGCGGCTGCGCGTCCAGCGCTCCGACGTCATCGCCCTCATCATCCCCGACATCGAGAACCCCTTCTTCACCGCGCTCGCGCGGGGCGTCGAGAACCGGGCCCGCGCCGCCGGCTACTCGGTGGTGCTGTGCAACACCGACGAGGACCCGGCCCGCGAGAAGACCTACATCGACATCGTGCTCGCCGAGCACATGGCGGGCGCGATCCTCGCACCGGCCGACGACGCCAGCGACGTGTCGCGGCTCGTCGCCGCGAAACGGCCGGTCGTCGCCGTCGACCGCAGCCTGCACCGCAACGACATCGACGCGGTCACCGTCGACAACCGGGCCGGCGGGCGTTCGGCCGCCGAGTCGCTGTTCGCCGCCGGGTTCCGCCGGGTCGCCTGCATCACCGGGCCCAGCTCGGTGGAGACCGCCCAGCTGCGGATGGAGGGCTGGCAGCAGGCCACCCACGCCCGGCAGGGCCGCGACGACGACGCCCTGCTGCGCTACGCCGACTACCGGGTCGACGGCGGCCGGGCCGCGATGGCCGACCTGCTCGCGCTGCGCGAGCCGCCGGACGCCGCGGTCGTCGCCAACAACCTCATGGCCGCCGGCGCCCTCGACGCGCTGCACGACGCCGGCCTCACGCCGCCCGGCTTCGGCCTCGCCGTCTTCGGCGACCTTCCGTTCGCCTCGTTCGGCCGGCGCGGCATCCGGGTCGTCGACCTGCCGGCCCGCGAGCTGGGCGAGGCCGCCGCCGGCCTGCTGCTCGACCGCATCTCGGGCGCGGCCGGCCCGGCCCGCACCGTGGTCCTGCACGCGAAGGACGGTTCATGATGTTTCTCGGTGTCGACATCGGTACCTCCAGCAGCAAGGGCGTGCTCGTCGCCCCCGACGGCCGGGTGCTGGCCACGGCCGTGCGCTCGCACGAGGTCTCCCGCCCGTTCCCGGGCCATGTGGAGATGTCCGCCGGCGTGTGGTGGGACGAGTTCCGGTCCATCGCCGCGGAGCTGACGGCGGCCTCGGCCTCCCCGGTCACCGCGGTCGGGGTCAGCGGCATGGGGCCGTGCGTGCTGCTGACGACCGCGGAAGGGGAGCCGCTGCGACCGGCGATCCTCTACGGCGTCGACACCCGGGCCACGGCCGAGATCGCGGCGCTGACCGGGGAGCTCGGCGGCGACGAGGCGATCCTCGCCCGCTGCGGCTCGGTGCTGTCGACCCAGGCCGTCGGCCCGAAACTCGCCTGGGTCGCCGCCCACGAGCCGCAGGTGTGGGCCCGCGCCCGCCGCCTGTTCATGCCCGCGTCGTGGCTGGCGTACCGGCTCACCGGCGAGTACGTCCTCGACCACCACTCGGCCAGCCAGTGCACGCCGCTGTACGCCCCCGACGACCTCGCCTGGTACCAGCCCTGGGCCGCACGGATCGCCCCGGACCTCGACCTGCCGCCCCTGTCGTGGCCGGCCGACGTCGCCGGGGTGACCCGCACGGCCGTCGCCGGCATCCCCGCCGGCGTCCCGGTGATCACCGGCACGATCGACGCCTGGACCGAGGCCGTGAGCGTCGACGCGCAGAACCCCGGCGACCTCATGCTCATGTACGGCACCACGATGTTCCTCGTCGCGACCGTCGACCGGCCGATCACCACCCCGTCGATGTGGGGAACGGTCGGGGCGTACCCCGGCTCCCGCAGCCTCGCCGGGGGCATGGCCACGTCCGGCGCCGTCACCGGCTGGCTGCGGGACCTCACCGGCGCGGACTACGAGGCCCTCCTCGCCGAGGCGGCCGAGTCCGGGCCCGGCGCGCGGGGGCTGCTGATGCTGCCGTACTTCGCGGGGGAGCGCACGCCCCTCATGGACCCCGACGCCCGCGGCGTCATCGCCGGGCTGACGCTCAGCCACACCCGCGGCGACCTGTACCGCGCCGCACTGGAGGCGACCGCCCTCGGCGTCCGGCACAACGTCGAGACGATGCGCGCGGCGGGTGCCGTCGTCGACCGGGTCGTCGCCGTCGGCGGCGGCACCAGGGGCGGGCTGTGGACCCGGATCGTCAGCGACGTCACCGGCCTCACCCAGGTCGTGCCGGCCACCACCGTCGGCGCCGCCTACGGGGCCGCCTACCTCGCCGCCCGCACCACAACCGGCGCCGACATCGCCGCGTGGAACCCGCCCGCCGAGACCATCACCCCGGACGCCGCCCTGCGGCCCGGCTACGACGAGCTGTACGCGCTGTACCGCGAGCTGTACCCGGCCACCCGCGGCGTCGCCCACGCCCTCGCGTCGCGAGCCCGCCGGCTCGCCCTCCCGGAGGAGAGATCATGACCGGATACACCATGCCCCCCGCGGTCAGCCGACCGGCGTGCCCGCCGCAGACGGCGTACCTCGTCGCCAGCGGCGACCTGCGGCCCAGCGCCAACGCCGCGGGCTGGCCCACGCAGGTCGCCGTCGAGGCCGCCGTCACGGCCGCGTTCGCCGAGCTGGGCTGGTCGGTGGTGCGCGCGCACGAGGGCTTCGTCGACAGCCAGCGGATGGGCCTGGAGGTCTTCAAGACGATCCCCGCCGACGCGCCGCTCGTCGTCGCCGAGGCGGTGTGGCAGTACAGCCACCACGTCCTGGCCGGCCTGCGCACCCATCGCGGCCCGATCCTCACCGTCGCCAACTTCGCCGGCGACTGGCCCGGCCTCGTCGGCCTGCTGGGCCTCAACGCGGGCATGGCGAAGATGGGCGTGCCGTACTCGACCATCTGGTCGGTCGACTTCACCGACGACTGGTTCAAGGACGGCCTGCGGCAATGGGTCTCCTCCGGCCGCATCGACCACGATGACTCGCACGTGCGGGACCTGCCGGCGTTGCCGTCATCGACCGAGGCCGATCTCGGCCGCGCGCTCGCGGCGCAGCTGCTCGCCGACAAGGCGATCATCGGCGTCTTCGACGAGGGCTGCATGGGGATGTACAACGCCATCATCGACGACGAGCTGCTCAACCCGACCGGCATCTACAAGGAGCGGCTGTCGCAGAGCGCGCTGTGGGCCGAGATGCTGCGCGTCCCCGACGCCGAGGCCGATGCCGTCGGGGCGTGGCTGCGGGCGAAGGGCATGACGTTCAAGGTCGGCACCGACGAGGCGACCGAGCTGACCGAGGCCCAGCTGCGCTGGCAGTACAAGATGTACATCGCGGCGCTGCGCATCAGCGACGACTTCGGCCTGGACGCGGTCGGCATCCAGTACCAGCAGGGCCTCAAGGACCTCTCGCCCGCCTCCGACCTGGCCGAGGGCCTGCTGAACAACGCCGACCGCCCGCCCGTCACGTCCCGCGACGGCGCCCGCGTGCTGTGGGACGGACTGCCGCTGCCGCACTTCAACGAGGCCGACGAGGGCGTGGCCGTCGACGCGCTGGTGACCAACCGGATCTGGACCGCGATGGGCCTGGACCCGGCGACCACGCTGCACGACGTGCGCTGGGGCGAGGACTACGAGGGCGAGTTCGTCTGGGTCTTCGAGATCTCCGGTTCGGTACCGCCGTCGCACTTCGCGACCGGCTACGCCGAGGCGGTCGGCTGGCGCCAGGACCCGGTGTACTTCCCGCTGGGCGGCTCGACGATCAAGGGTGTGTGCAAGCCGGGCGAGATCGTCTGGAGCCGGGTGTTCGTCCAGGGCGGCCGGCTGCACGTCGACCTGGGCCGCGCCTCGGCGGTGTCGCTGCCGGCCGAGGAGACCGAGCGCCGCTCGAAGGCGACCACGCCGGCCTGGCCGATCATGCACGCGGTGCTGCACGGGGTGTCCCGGGACCAGTTCATGGCCCGCCACAAGGCGAACCACCTCAACGTCGCCTACGCCCCCACGGGGGAGGCCGCCGACCGGGCGCTGCTGGTCAAGGCGGCCATGTTCGCGGCGCTCGGCGTCGAGGTCCACCTCTGCGGCGACACCGCCGTCGGCTAGCGCTGATCCTTGGCGAGGCCGAGGTACAGCATGGGCCCGATCGGGAAGCTCAGCACGATGATCAGGGCCCAGGTGCGGCGGTCGAAGTGACGCAGGTCGCGGTCCGGGGTGCCGGCGAGGTCGGCCAGCAGCCGGCGGTCGAACCAGACCACCACGCTCATGATGGCCACGACCGTGACCAGGGCGACCGTCAGGTTGTGCACCGCTTCACGTTACCGCGCCAGGGCCGTTTCCTCGACCGCCACCGCGGTGGCCGCGCGGACGAACGCGGCCACCGCCTGGTCGCGGGAGTCCCGCGGCCAGGCGATGCACAACGTGGACGGCCCGAGCTCCTCGACGGGGCGGTAGGCGACGCCGGACCGCGGGTGCCGCCGGGCGACCGACTCAGGCAGGAACCAGACGATCGTGCCGAGCTCGACGAGGTTGAACAGCTGGGCCAGGTCGTACGACCTGCGCCGCGGATCGTGCGGAGCGACCGTCTCCGGCCGGTCCGCGGCTCCGCCGTCGGGAAGGACCCGGCCGGCGAGGTCGTCCAGCCGCAGCGCCGTGTGCGCGGCGAGGGGGTCGTCGGCGGCGATCGCGAGCAGGCGGGGCTCGACGAGCAGCGGCTCGAGGTCGAGGCCCCGCTCGTCGAACGGCCGCGGCAGGATCGCCACGTCGGCCCGGCCGTCGCGCAGCGCGGGGACCTGCTCGCCGCGGCCGCCGAGCAGCACCTCCACGGGTCGCCCGGCGGGGTCCTCCCGGTACGCGGCGATGCAGCGGGGCAGCAGCCCGGCGTCGTAGTCGGCCTTGAGCGCGACCCGCAGCGCCGGTGCCGGCCGCCCGGCGTTCTGCGCGCGCCGCGCGGCGGCGGCGATGGCGTCGAGCGCGGTGCGGGCGTCGCGCAGCAGCACCTCCCCGGCCGGGGTCAGCGCGACCTCGCGGGTGGTGCGCCGCAGCAGCTGGACGCCGAGGTGTCGCTCGAGGTCGCGGATGGCGCGCGACAGCGGCGGCTGCGCCATGCCGAGCCGCTCCGCGGCCCGCCCGAAGTGCAGCTCCTCCGCCACGGCCACGAAGTAGCGAAGCTGCCGCGACTCCAGATCGTTCATACTCCCAGGGTATCAATGCGGACCGGATCGGTCCTTCAGGTGCGCTGCCGCCGCGGGTTGACTGGGTCGCATGATCGTTGTTACGACTCCTACCGGCAACATCGGCCACCAGGTCGTCGACCTCCTCCTGGGCGCCGGCGCCCCGGTCCGCGTGATCGCCCGCGACCCGTCGTCGCTCGCACCCTCGGTGCGCGCCCAGGCATCGGTGGTACCCGGCTCACACGGCGACCCGGCGGTCGTCCGTGCGGCGTTCGAGGGCGCCGACGCGGTGCTGTGGATCGCGCCGCCCGGCTTCCGCTCCGTGTCGCTGGACGAGGTGTACGCGGGCTTCACCGCCCCGGCCTGCGCCGCGTTCGCCGACGGCCTGGTCGACCGCGTGGTGGCGGTCTCGGCGCTGGGCCGGGGTACCCCTTGGGCGGGCGCGGCCGGCCTGGTGACGGCGTCCCTGGCGATGGACGACGCCATCATGGCGACGGGCGTGCCGTACCGCTCCCTGGCGCTGCCGTCGTTCATGGACAACGTCCTGCGCCAGGCGGTGCCGATCGCGACCCAGGGCCTCTTCACCGGCGTGATCGCCCCGGACCGCCGCCTGCCGCTGGCGGCGACGCGCGACATCACCGCCGTGGCCGCGGACCTGCTCCTCGACGCGTCGTGGACGGGCCAGGCGGACCACCCGGTCCTCGGCCCGGAGGACCTGTCGTTCGCCGACCTGGCGAAGATCATGAGCGAGGTCCTGGACCGCGAGGTCGAGTACACCCAGATCACCCCGGACACGTTCCGTTCCGCGCTGCTGTCCCGCGGCGCCTCGGAGGCCGTCGCCGACGGCACGACGGCGATGATGGCGGCCAAGAACGAGGGCCTGGACAACGGCGTTCGCAGGACGCCGGAGTGGACCACGCCGACGAGCTTCCACGAGTGGTGCGAGTCCACCCTGCTCCGAGCCGTCAGCGCAGCCTGACGGCTCGGACCGGGATCGGCTCGGACCGGGATCGGCTCGGACCGGGATCGGCTCGGACCGGGATCGGCTCGGT
>NZ_JBEXCY010000219.1:6710-19393 GCF_040605515.1 Dactylosporangium sp. NPDC005572
GACCGGGGCTCAGCTGGCGGTGAAGATGACGGCGCGGCCGGCGGTGGAGGCGTTGGCGTAGAAGCGGCGGACGTCCTCGAAGTTGGACCAGGTGTACTCGAAGTCGCCATCGTCGAGGGCGCCGCGGTAGTCGGGGTCGTCGATGGCATCGAACCGGGCGCGGAGCCAGGCCCCGTCGACCTCCCGCAGGGCGGCGGCCACGTCGCGGACCTCGGCGGCGGTGACGTACACGGCGCAGAGCTCGTCGTGCAGCTCGCGGCCGCCGAGGACGGCGTGCGAGAGCGGGTACTCGCCGGTGGCGCCGTCGAGGGTCCCGTCCGTCAGGCAGCGGTGGATCGCGTCCCACGCCTTGTCGGTGTCGACCATGAGCGCGTCGTCGTCCCACTCCTCCTCGATGTCCGCGAGCATCTCGCCCACAGCGTCCTCGTCCCCGTCGTCGACGGCCGCGAGCAACGACCGCTCCTGCTCCGCCGTGATCGCGAAGTGCACCCCAAGCATCCCGCGATCCTAAGCCCCCGAAGTGCCCGTGCCGGGCTCGTGAAGGCCCGCACCCGGGGCGTGGCCATGATCATGGGAAACATCCGGCCATGACGACCAGATGTTTCCCATGATCATGGCGCGGGCGCCTGGCCGGGACCGGCGCGGACAGGCCGAGTCGCCGAGCGGCCCGCGCACAAGGGAGCGTGGGGGCCTCAGCGTGCGGCGCCTCAGCGTGCGGGGCCGGGTGGGCTACTTCGGGACGGCGGACAGGAAACTGTTCGCGATGGTCGTCAGGGCCTCGGCGGTCGCGGACTCGACGTACAGGCAGTACGCGATGCTGCCGCTCACGGCCGCCACCATGCCCGGGGCGGCCAGTACCGGCGACGCGACCGAAGGCAACGCCGGGCCGTCCGGCAGCGCGCCCGAGACCGCGGGGTCGCGGATCAGCACCGGTTGCTTCCAGTGGCCGCGGGACAGCGCCGCCACGGCCGCCGCGTGGACCAGCGGGGAGCCCACGGCCGTCGACGATGCCGCAGCGCCCGTGAAGGCGTCGGCGCCCAGGTGCCACTCCAGGCCGTAGCCCAGCGTGGCCGGGGCCGCCCCCGCCGGCAGCGGCGCCGGCAGCTCGGCCTGGAACGCCAGGTTGTAGCCGGCCGCGTCCGGGCCGTTCGCCACGGCCAGGACGGCGCCGTCGGAGAGGCGGACCGCGACCAGGGCCGAGCGGGACGGCGTCGTCGCCAGGGCGGCCTCGGCCGCCTGCTGGGTGCGTACGTCCAGCGTCGTACGGAGGCGGCCGCCCGGTAACGGCGGGGCGGTGAACAGCGGCGCCGCGCCGGAGGACGCCGGGGCGGCCACCACCGCCAGGCCCTGGCCGCCGCGCAGCAGCGTGTCGTAGCGGCGCTGCAGGCCCGTCAGGCCCGTGATGTCGCCCGCCTGCAGCGTGCCGGCGCTCGCGTCGATCAGCTCCTTCGTCGCCGGGCCCGACGTGCCCAGCAGGGCGCGGGCGAAGGTGCGGGTCAGCGGGAGCGACAGGGTGCCGGTGCGGGTGGTCACGCCGCGCGTGTTGCGCAGGTCGGTCTCGATCTCGGCGTAGTCCGTCCGGCGCAGGGTTACCACGTCGACGAACGCGTCGGGCTTGGCGGCGCGCAGCCGCGCCGGGAGGGCGGACACGTCCACGTCCACGCGGACCGAGCGGAAGACCAGGTCCAGGTGCTGCACGACCGCGTCGACGTCCTCGACGAAGCGGGGCTCCAGGCCGACGTACACCACCGGGATCTCGCTCACGACCTCCGAGTCGTCGGCGGCCAGCACGACACCGCGCTTGGCCGGGGAGCGCTGGAGGGTCAGGTGCTGGTCCTCGTGCAGGTCGGGGTGGACGGTGCGGGCGTCGAAGTAGATCTGCCACGCCTTGTCGAGCTTGCGGGCGTGCACCGTCGTGTCGTAGGTCCAGGTGCGGCCGTCCGGCAGCGGCCAGGAGACGCCGACGCGCTGGGTGGCGTCGGCGCCGCGGACCGTCGCCTTGCCGTGCTTGGTCAGCGCCGGGCGGTGGGCCGCGAGCTCGCCCTCGACGTCGGTCAGGGTGCGCTTCGCCGCCGCCGCGTCCAGGGGCTGCCCCTGGGGTGTGTACAGCGGCTGGCCGGCGAAGTCGCCCTTCTGCCACGCCAGCAGGAAGCGATCGAGGCGGTCGTCAATGGACGGCTCGCCGCACGCGGCCAACGCACCGAAGAGCAACAGGACGAGCACAGCACGAACCAGACGCACGGACCGACGGTACCGTTCTCGCTCATGATGCTCTAGCCAGCATCCGATCGAGAGTCCCATCTTGCGGTGGGACGGTCCCGGTCTTGTCCGCTGACGCGGTGCCGGGTTGACGCTTCGCAGCCACCTGCCCGCGTACGCGGGTCTTCCGGTCGGCTCCACGTCCAGCCACCGGGCCACTCCCAGCGGTGTCGAACCCAGCCGCCAACGCGGCCAGATTCGCGGCGGCGTTGCGGTCACGGTCCATGACCAAGCCGCACGCCTCGCAGTGGTATTCACGCTCGAACAGGGCCAGCTTGGCTTTCGCCGTGCCACAGCCCGAGCAGGTTTTGCTAGACGGATACCAGCGGTCGGCCGCCAGCAGCCGGCCACCGTTCCATTCCGTCTTGTACGCCAACTGGCGGCGGATCTCCGCGAACCCGGCGTCGGCGACGTGCCGCGCGAGACTCCGGTTGCGTAGCATGCCGGTGACGTTGAGGTCTTCCACCACGATCGTGCCGTGCTCACGGGCCAGCCGGGTGGTGAGCTTGTGCAGGCCGTCGCGGCGCAGGTTCGCCACCCTCGCATGGGCGCGGCCGAGACGGGCCGATGCCCGCTGCCACCGGTTCGACGGGCGCCGACCGGTCCGCCGGTCCGGGCCGACCTTCCGTGCCATCGCCCGCCCCAACGTCCGCAGGCGGGCCTGCGCGGCTTGCAGGTGGCGGGGGTTGGCGACCAGTTCGCCGGTGGACAGCACCGCAAGGTGCTTGATGCCAACGTCGACTCCGACCACCGAGTCCGGCCGCGCTGGCTTGCGTTCGGCGCGGTCCACCTCGACGGTGAACGAGACATACCAACGCCTGCCGTCGCGCCGCACGGTAGCCGACATGATCCGGGCCGTGCCCGCCTCGATGCGGCGGGCGAGTTTGCGGGCGGACTCGTGGAGCTTCAGCCGGCCCAGCCTCGGCAGCACAACATGCCTGCGGTCGGGTTCGACGCGGATGGTGCCGGTGGTGAACCGCACCGACGGGGTGGTGCGGCGGCGGGACTTGAACCGAGGAAACCCGACCGGCCTGCCTTTCCGCTTGCCGGTCCGCGAGTCGTTCCAGTTCTTCAACGCGCGGGCCAGCGCGTCGAGGCCAGTGTTGTACGCCTCCTTGGAACATTCCGCCCACCACGGGGCGACCTCGGCTTTGGCTTCGTTCCATGCGCGGCGCAGTGCCGCCAGAGTCCACGACATCGACTCGGTGAGCTGATTGTCGGGGATGCCGTAGGTGCGTTCGGCGGCCCGCTGCTCCATGACGGCCTTGACCCGCGCGAGCGCCCAGTTATGGGCGACGCGGGCGGCGCCGGCGTGGGCGAGCGCGGCCCGTTCCTGGCGTGGGGTGAGGTCGAGGGCGTACCGGTACGCCTGGATCGTCTTCACGGCACGTCCGAGCCGATCGCCTCGACCGCGCGGCGGGCGCGGTTCGCGGCAGCGCGGCGGCCGTACAGGCGGGCGCACAGCGAGGTCAGGATTTCGGTGACGTCACGAACCAGGTCGTCATCGACTTCGGCCGGATCGACCACCAGCAGGCGGCGTCCTTGCGCGGCCAAGGCGGCTTCGACGTACTCGGCGCCGAAGCGGGCGAACCGGTCCCGGTGCTCGACCACGATCGTGGACACTTGCGGATCGCGGAGCAGGGCAAGGAACTTCTTGCGGCGCCCGTTGAGCGCCGATCCAACCTCGGTGACAACGCGGTCCACGGCCAGCCCTTGGCCGGTGGCCCAGGTGGTGACTCGCGCGACCTGCCGGTCCAGGTCTGCCCGCTGGTCGGCGGACGACACCCGGGCGTACACAGCGGTTGTCGCGGCGACGGGAGCGGCGGTCGCGGCGGGGTCGACCAGGATGAGCCGGCCGACCCTGCGTGCGGGGACTGGCAGTTTTCCTTCCCGGAACCAGCGGTAGGCGGTGACGTGGTGTACGCCTTCGCGCTCCGCCCACTCCTTCAAGTTCACTAGAGCATCATAACGCATCATCGATGCGCTAGCAGTCGACAACCCCGAGGGTCAGACAATGGTGGGACTGCGCCGCTCCAGCAGTACGACATCCCGCCACTGCCCGTCACGACGGGCGATCCGCTCGCGGGTGCCGACCACCCGGAACCCGACCCGCGCGTGCAGCGCCAGGCTCGCCGTGTTCTCCGGGAAGACCGCCGACTGGATCGTCCAGACGCCGGCCTGCTCGGTCGAGTCGATGAGCGCCCGCATGAGGCCGTGCGCGACGCCCCGGCCGCGGGCCGCCGGCGAGACGTACACCGAGTGCTCGACGACGCCCGCGTACACCGCCCGGGCCGACACCCGGGACACGGCCACCCACCCGGCGACCGCCCCGTCGACCAGCGCGACGAAGCGGTGCTCGGGCAGCCGGCCGGCGTCGAACGCCTCCCAGGTGGGGGCGGTGACCTCGAAGCTGGCCTGGCCGGTGTCCAGGCCCTGCTGATAGATGGCGAGGACGGCCGGCGCGTCCCCGGAGGACATCGGGCGGATCACGCCGACAGCCGCGAGACGAAGACGGACATCGGACGAATCATACCGACAGCCGCGAGACGAACGAGGACATCGAGCAGATCACGCCGACAGCCGCGACACGGAGCGCATCTTGTTCATCGCGTCGAGCGCCGCCACCTTGTACGACTCGGCGAGGGTCGGGTAGTTGAACACCGCGTCGACCAGGTAGTCGACGGTGCCGCCGCAGCCCATCACGGTCTGTCCGATGTGGACCAGCTCGGTGGCGCCGGTGCCGAAGACGTGCACCCCGAGGATCTTGCGGCTCTCGGGCGACACGATGATCTTCAGCATGCCGTAGGAGTCGCCGATGATCTGGCCGCGGGCGAGCTCACGGTACCGCGAGATCCCCACCTCGAACGGGATGTTGTTGTCCGTCAGGTCGTCCTCGGTCCGCCCGACGAAGCTGATCTCCGGGATCGTGTAGATGCCGATCGGCTGGAGCGCGTGCATGCCCCGCACCGGCTCGTCGCAGGCGTGGTGCGCCGCGAGCCGGCCCTGCTCCATCGACGTCGATGCGAGCGCGGGGAAGCCGATGATGTCGCCGACGGCGTAGATGTGCGGCACCTCGGTGCGGAAGTTCTCGTCGACCGAGATCCGGCCCCGGGCGTCGGCGGCCAGTCCCGCCTTGTCCAGGCCGAGCATGTCGGCCGCGCCCTGCCGGCCGGCGGAGTACATGACCGTGTCGGCGGCGATCCGCTTGCCGCTGGCCAGCACCGTCACGGCCGTGCGCCCGTGCCGCTCCACGGCCGCGACCGACTCGCGGAAGCGGAACGAGACGGAGAGATCCCGGAGGTGGTACTTCAGCGCCTCCACGATCTCGAGGTCACAGAAGTCGAGCATCCGCTCGCGCCGCTCCACGACGGTGACCTTGGTGCCGAGCGCGGCGAACATCGAGGCGTACTCGATGCCGATGACCCCCGCCCCGACGACCACCATCGAGCTGGGCACCTTGTCGAGGTTCAGGATGCCGTCGGAGTCGATGATCGTGACGTCGTCGAAGTCGACGCTGTCCGGCCGGGCCGGTCGGGTGCCGGCCGCCACGATGATCTTGTCGGCGGTGACGTGCGACTCGCGGCCCTGGTCGTCCTCGATCGCGACGGTGTGCGGGTCGGTGAACGTGCCGGTGCCCTGCAGCAGGCGCACCCGGTTGCGGGACAGCTGGCTGCGGATGACCTCGATCTCCCGCCCGATCACGTGCGTGGTGCGGGCGCCGAGGTCGCCGACGGTGATGTCCTCCTTGACGCGGTAGCTCTGCCCGTACATCTCCCGCTGGTTGAGGCCGGTCAGGTAGAGAACCGCCTCCCGCAGCGTCTTGCTCGGGATGGTGCCCGTGTTGATGCAGACACCGCCGATCATGTGGCGCCGCTCCACCACCGCGACCCGGCGGTCGAGCTTCGCTGCGGCGATCGCCGCCTTCTGCCCGCCCGGACCGGAGCCGAGCACGAGGACATCGAAGTCGTACATGTGGACAGTCTTCCTGCCGCGCCGATGCCCGTCCAGATCGCCACGGCTATGGTCATCGGCGTGAAACGACTTCTCAACGCGGTCGCCACCCGATTGGGGATGGGTCGTGCGAAAACGGCGCCCGCCCCCCAACGGCCCGTGCCCGGGCCGCCGCCCGGCCGGCCGCTGCCCAGGCACAGCCAGACGCCGCCGGACCGCAGCCGCACCCAGAAGCTGCTGGAGTACTCGCCGCAGCTCGACGGCGACGCCGACCCGGGCGAGATCGTGTGGACCTGGGTCAGGTACGAGGACGACCCCACCCAGGGCAAGGACCGCCCGGTGCTGGTCGTCGGCCGGGCCGGCCGGGACGTGCTCGGCCTCATGCTGTCGAGCCAGAGCGACCGCGACGGCCAGCGCAACTGGTTCGCCCTCGGCCCCGGCTCGTGGGACCGCGACCAGCGGCCGAGCTGGGTGCGGCTCGACCGGGTGCTGCACGTGGACGCCGACGGCATCCGCCGCGAGGGCGCCGTGCTCGACCGCGCCCGCTTCGACAAGATCGCCGCCGCCCTGCGCAAGGGCCACGGCTGGTCCTGAGCCGGAACGACCGCCCCGAACAGCCGGAATCCCCGGCCGCAATCCTCATTGGCCGCCGCACCGCCCGCAACCAAGCTGGGACGGGTGAGGCACAAGCGATGGTGGGCGGCCGGGGCGGCGCTCGCGGTCGTCGCCGCGGGCGCGGTGACCGCCGTGGCGCTCACCCGCGGTGACGACCCGGTCAAACCGGCAACGGTTGCCGTCGACGACCCGCCACCGCGCATCGACGCCGGTGGCACGGCGGTCGGACCGGAGGGCGGCACCGCCGCTTTCACCGGGGTGGAGGTGGTGGTACCGCCGGGAGCCGCCGCCGGGACCGTCACGATCGCGTCCGGCGCCGCCCTCGGCGAGACCCGCGACGAGCGCTTCGGCGTGCCGGTCGAGGTCCGCCACGACCAGCCCCTCGCGAAGCCGCTCACGGTCCGCTGGGACGTGGCCGGCCTGACCCCGCTGCAGCGGGCCACGCTCGTGCTCGGCCGGTGGCAGGACGAGACCTGGAAGCGGCTCGCCGTCACCACGACGCTCGACGGCGACCGGCTCAGCGCCGAGGTCGCCGAGTTCTCGATCGTCACCTGGATCGCCAACCGGGGCGACGACGTCAGCCAGTGGTGGGGCAAGGCGGCCGGCACGCGCGTCGACGCCCCGAAGTGCAGCGGGAAGCCGCTGCACGGGTGGGTGCGCCAGGTCGTCGACCCCGACGAGGACACCCCGGCCGCGGCCGTCCGGGTCTGCTTCGAGCCCGACCGCGACGAGATCGTCACCGCCCGGGTCGCGAACAACCGCGCGTTCGCCCAGCGGCTGACGATGACGGGCGCCGACGAAGAATGGGCGTGGACCTGGCCGGGGGAGGAGCGGCACGACCCGAGCGGGATCGTGTACGGCGTCGCGCACACGGTCTTCGACACCGGCACGTCGTTCCTGCTGCCGCCGCTGCACGAGACCGCGGTCGGGATCGGCCGGCCGGCCCAGCCCGGGCAGCCGACGATCACCGCCACCGCGAAGGTCGACCTGGTGTCCGTCGGTGTCGACATCGCCGCGTACCTGTTCGGCCACTTCTCCGTCGGCGGCCTGGAGAGCGAGGTCGCGAACGCGTTCGTGCAGGCGCTGTTCGAGTGCGGCGGCAAGCAGTGGCTCGGCAAGGAGTTCGCCAAGGACCTGCGGGCCGTCGCGGACACCGTCGGGGGGTGCGCCGGCCAGATCGTGGACCCGGACAGCGAGTTCGGCGCCCGGTTCGAGGCCCTGGAGCAGCAGCTCATCGCCAAGCACCCCGGCACGACCGCCAAGGCGCTCGCCCGGACCGACCGGATCGTCCACCAGGTCGCCAAGGGCTTCGCCGTGCTGAACCTCTTCGACGTCGCGTTCTACCTGTCCGACCAGCTCGCCGAGACGATGGTCGGCCCGCTCGGGCTGTCGGTGCGCGGCGACGGGAAGCCGCAGCAGCTCGGCGTGTGGAAGCCGACGTGCACCGACACCGAGGTCGACTCGAACCGGATCTACCGCAACCTGGCGCTGCAGGACACGTTCGCCGACAAGAGCAAAGAGCTGTGGCAGTTCGAGCAGTGGCAGCCCGCGGCCCGCCAGGCCGTCGTGCCGCTCGACGCCTGCCCCGACGCGTACCTGCTCAAGCTCGCCGAGTACCTGCCCGGCGACTGGGGCGACCCGAAGGCCGCGCGGGTGGTGGCCAACGAGATCCGGGTGCTCGGCGGCGCCGCGCCGCTGCCGACCGAATGCCTCACCGCCGCCCAGGCGAAGGCGCAGGCCAAGCGGCTGCTGGTCGAGGCGGGGATCACGCCCTCCCCGCAGTACACCGGCATCAACAACAGGAAGAAGGTCACCTGCGACGGCGAGTGGGCCCTCGTCGACAGCCTCGCCGTCTACCCCTACGCCGACGCGGTGAGCAGCGACTACTATTCGCTGTCCGGGCCGGTGCTGGTGCGGTTCACGGACGGCAGGTGGGTCGGCGTGTCGGCGAACATGTCGCCGTTCGACTGCGGCGCCGACGGCTGCGAGGACGAGGGACCCACGAACAAGGCCGAGTGTGCCAAGGCGCCGAAGGCGTTCCGGGCCCGGCTCGGCTGCTGACGCTAGAGCACCACCGGGGCGCGGCCGTTCGGGACGCGCCCCGGGTCGAGCACCCAGTGGGCGCTGATCTCCGCGCGGTACAGCCGGAACGCCCCGCCCTCGTGGAGCTCCGCGAAGCCGATCTCCTGGCCGCCCTTGCGGACCGCCTCGGCGTTGTAGCGCGACGCCGCGGGGTCGATCGCGGCGCCGGTCAGCTCCTCGGCCCGGCCCTCCAGGTAGACCGCGCGGGCGTCGCCGACACCGACCCGCGAGTCGAAGACGACCAGGCTGACCTCCGAGCGGACCGCGATGTTGCGCGAGTGGCGGGCCTGCGGGTCGGAGATCCAGAGGAGCTCCCCGTAGCCGTCCAGCGTGTAGAACACCGGCGACACCCACGGCGTGCCGTGCTCGTCGGCGGTGCCCAGCACCACGTACCGGTTGTCGTCCAGGATCGTGCGGGCCATAGTCACGTCGGGCTGCATATACAGGATCGTGCCACCGTTCCGCTCCGGGCGTGCGGTGGGCGAGACTCCTGGCGTGGAGTTCGCGTTCGCCGGCCTGCGCGCCGGCCACGGGCCGGGCACCTGGGGGCAGCGCGCGATCTGGGACGTCGTGCGCGGGCTGGGCACCGACGCCGCGCGGTACAACGTGACCGGCGGCCGCGAGCTGGTCGAACCCCTGCCGGCGGCCCGCGTCGCCGACCTGGTCCGGGCGCTGCTGGCCCGGCACGACTCGCTGCACACGCTGCTCGACGCCGACGGCGACACGGTCCGCCAGCGGGTGGTGCCCGCCGGGGCGGTGCCGGTCGTGGTGCGCTCCGGCATCGAGGCCGGCGAGGTCCTGCCGGCCACGTACGCCCTCTTCCACGAGCTCCAGGCCACCCCGTTCGACCCCCTGACCGAGCTGCCGCTGCGCGTCGGCCTGGTCATCGCCGACGGCCTGGTGCGGTACGTCGTCTTCTCCATGCCCCACACCGCCTCGGACGGCTGGGGCCTGCGCAACCTCCTCGCCGACTGGTCGGCGCTCGCGTCCGGTGCCGAGCCTTCAGGTGTACTGCGGCAGCCGCTGGAGGAGGCCGCCTTCCAGCACTCCGACCGGGGCCGCCGCCGCGACGCCGCCGCCCGCCGCTCCTGGCTCGACAAGCTCGCCCGCGGGCCACACCGCCCGTTCCCGGTCCGCGGCACCGCCGAGCCGGTGTTCCCGAACGCCGTGCTCAACTCGCCGGCGCTGGCCCTGGCGCTGGACCGCCTGGCCGCCGACGCCCACGCGGTGCTCCTGGCCGCGACGGCCGCCGCCGCGGCCCGGCTGACCGGCGCCACGGACACGGTGTTCCAGGTGGTGGTGAACAACCGCTTCCTGCCCGGCCTGGCGGGCGGCGTGACGACGGTGGCCCAGGAGGGCCTGCTCCACCTGCCGGGCACCGACGAACCGTTCCCGGCGCTGGTCCGCCGGGCCTTCGGCGCCGCGCTGTCGGCCCACCGCCACGCGTACTACGACAAGGTGGCACTCCGCCGCGACATCGCGGGCGCGGACGCCTGCGACCACTCCTGCTTCGTGAACGACACGCGCGGCCTGATGCCGGCCCTGGGATACGCGAAGCCGACCCCGGCAGCGCTGGCGGAGGCGCTGTCCCGGACCACGCTGTCGTGGCCGGTCGACCACGAGCCCAGGCTGGGCACGACGTTCGCGCTGGACGCCCAGGACGCGCCCGGCTCGCTGGAACTGGCGATGACCGCGGACAGCGCCCTGATCCCCCGCGCGGACATGGCGCGGCTCCTGTACGGCATCGAGTCCCTGGTCGTCGACCACGCCCTGGCGTCGGCCCAGCCGCCCGCCTGACCGCGCCGAGAGTGCCGCTTCCGACGCGAGCCGTTCGATCCGAGCCGTTCCCGACGCCGACCGCTCCAGGGCCGCTCCAGGGCCGCGCGAGCATTGATCCCGGGTCGCGGGCGCATGGCCACCTAGGCAAGGCTTACCTATGCTGGTGCGCGGCGCGGGTGGGAACGGCGGCGGAGCGAGGGGAACGGCATGGGGCGCAGCGGGGAGCTCGGGGAACTGCTCGGCGGGTGGCGGGGAGCGGTCGAGACGGCCGTGCCCATCGTCGCGTTCACCGGCGGGTGGCTGGCCGGCGGGCAGTCGATCGCGCTCGGGGCCGGGCTCGCCGTCGTCGCGGCCGCCGTCGTCGCCTTCTGGCGGGTCAGGCAGGGCAAGCGGCCCGTCGGGACGGTCGTCAGCCTGCTCGTCGTCATCCTCGGCGCGATCGTCGCGCTGCGGACCGGGCGGGCCGAGGACTTCTTCCTCGTGCGGCTGCTCACCAACGCCGCGTCGGCGCTCGCGTGGGCCGGGAGCATCCTCGTGCGGTGGCCCTTCCTCGGGCTGGTCGTAGGCACCCTGCTGGGGCAGAAGGGGCGGTGGCGCCGCGACCCCGACCTGCTGCGGGCCTATCAGCGGGCCAGCTGGATCTGGGTCCTGCAGTACCTCGTCCGGCTCGCCGTCTTCGTCCCGCTCTGGTGGGCGGGGAAGACGTTGTGGCTGGCCACGGCGCAGGCCGTGCTCACCTGGCCGCTGGTGGCGGCGTGCGTGGCCGGCAGCTGGTGGGTGCTGCGGCGCGCGCTGCCCGACGGCCACCCGGGCATCCGCCACCCGCAGGAGGCGCTCGCACGCTCCTGAACGGCTCAGGGACAGCTCAGTCGGTCTTGAGCGCCACCAGCGCCTCGTCCACGGTGCCGGTGAGCGTCAGGACGCGGTCCAGGGCGGTCAGGTCGAAGATGCGCCGGATCCGGGCATGCGGGCAGACCACCGCGAACCCGCCCGACTCGCGCAACCGCTTGTGCACCGACACCAGGACGCGTAATGCTGTTGAGTCAATGAAGTCCACCGCCGACAGATCCAGCACGAGCCGTGTCGCGCCCTCGTCCAGCGACCGATGGAGCAGGGTGTGCAGGGCCGGTGAGGTGGCGACGTCGAGCGCGCCGGTCGGCGTGACCACGAGGGAGCCGTCGACGGTGTCGGTCGCGATGGCGTCGGTCATGTCGGGAGTCCCCTCCGGTCGGCCCCTCCCCGAAGGGGCGGATCGCTGCCGCGCCACGTTACAACGGTCCGGAAGGCCCGACGCCGGTGCCTGACGCCGAGCTCGCCGAGTCCTTGCGGGCGGCCGTCGACGGCGACGACGCCGGGTTCGCCGTGCTGTGGCGCGCACTGCAGCCGGCCGTCCTACGGTACCTGCACGCGGTGTGCGGCGACGCCGCGGAGGACGTCGCCTCGGAGACCTGGTTGCAGGTCGCGCGGGATCTGCCGCGGTTCACCGGCGACCCGACCGCGTTCCGGGTGTGGCTGTTCCGCATCGCCCGGCACCGCGGCATCGACGACGGCCGCCGGGTGTGGCGGCGCCGCGAGGAGTCCCGCGACAGCGTCGAGACGGCCGGCATCCTGGCCGTGCCCGACGTCGCCGGGGAGGTGCTCGAGCACGCCGGCACCGAGTGGGCGCTGCGGCTGATCGGCGAGCTGCCGCGCAACCAGGCGGAGGCGGTGCTGCTGCGGGTCGTGGCCGGCCTCGACGTCGCCGGCACCGCCGAGGTCCTCGGCAAGCGGCCCGGCGCGGTGCGCGTGGCCGCGATGCGCGGGCTGCGCCGGCTGGCCACGCACCCTCAGGTGCAGTCCCGCCGGCCGCAGCCGGCCGTCCCGGAGGTCGCCGAGGCGACCGGCGACCTGCGGCTGAAGGGCGCGTGACGATGGACTGGCGGCGGGCGCGGCACCGGATCGGCTCGCGACTGAACACGCGGGTCTCGACGTCCTTGCCCATGGGATGCCACCTCCAC
>NZ_JBEXCY010000220.1:0-19356 GCF_040605515.1 Dactylosporangium sp. NPDC005572
CGTTGTGGTGACCGATCCCTCAGCCCCAGAGCAGGGTCGATCGCGTTGGCGGCGCGAGCGCGCCCGCGCCGGCCGCCGCCGCGCCGAGGCCGGTGAGCATCCCCCGCCGGCCGATTCGCTTCGCTGACTCCTGCTGTGTCATGCAGACCATCCCTCCCCCTGGTTGCTGACTAGGAGCGGCGGCCGGGCGGGAAAATACCGGCATGCCGGCGCCGCCCCGGCGGGGACGACGCCGGCGAGCCGGCGGCTACAGGCCGATGTCCGGCTGCGGCCCGGAGTACGTGCGCAGCAGCGACGGCACGTCCGCCGCCGCGTCGAGCGTGTAGGGGTAGAAGCTCGACGGGGTGAACGCCGAGCCGTTGGTCTGCTGCCTGCCCGTGCAGTTGACGACGATGCTGCCGCTCTGGCGCAGCTGCGCCGCGGACGTGTCGTTGTAGTACGGGTTCGCGACCTTCTCGAAGTAGCTGTTCTCCAGCACCATCTTCGTGGCGCCCCGGGACAGGTTGCCGTACGACGCGATGTTCTGCAGGTAGTTGTTGTAGAGGTGCGCGTAGGCGACGTTGTCGGTGCTCGGGTTGCGCTGGTTCGTGTCGTGGATCCAGTTGTGGTGGATCGTCATGCGGGCCGTCACGTTCTCGGTCCAGCCGATGCCGAACGCCTTGTTCGTGTTGCCCAGGTTGTTCCACGACACCGTCAGGTTGGTGGTGTCCTTGCGGCTGTCGATGAGCCCGTCGTTGGTGCGGCTGATCGTGTTGTGGTCGATCCAGACGTGGTCGGCGGTGTCCATCTGGATGCCGTCGTAGTCGAAGTCCTTGTCGTCCGGGTCGTCCGAGGCGACGAGCGTGTCGCCGATGGTCAGGTTGCGGATGATGACGTTGCGGGTGCCGGCGCCGAGGTTGAACCCGCCGTTGAGGATCCGGCCGCTGCGGCCGACGCCGACGACGGTCTTGTCGGACGTCACCGGGATCTCATAGCCGTACGGGGTGACGGTCACGGTGGCATCGACCCGGATGACGTACCTGCCATTCATCGCCGCGTATCGCTTGAGATCGGCGAAGTTCGACACGGTGACCGTGGTGCCGCCGGCGCCGCCGGTGGTCCCGGCCGCGAAGCCGTCGGCGGTGTTCGACCAGTTCCGGCCCGAAGGAGTCGTCGGCGCGGTGCCGACCTGGTTGAACGCGAACTGCATCCGCGCCACGTCCGCGCAGGTCTCCTGGACGATCGGGTTGCCACCCGCCGTGGAGCCGTCCTTGTCGCCGACGCACAGCCCGGTGGAGACGTTGCGGATCAGGAACTTCCCGGGCGCGGCGGAGGACGCGGTGAACGTCCACTGCTGGTTCGTCTTGGTGCCGTCACCGCAGCCCCACTGCTGCAGCTGCAGCCCGGAGGTCGTCGCACTGTTGGGGACATCGACGCAGCGCGAACTCCCCACATTGATCAAGTTGTACGGCGAGGAGCCCGCAACACGAAACTGCTGGCGGGTGGCGCCGGCGGAACACGCCGCCTGCTGCAGCAGCGCACCGTTGTCGGCCGACCCGCCGGCCACCTCGGCACACTTGCCGCTGGCACCCGGCACGACGGTGTAGACACCACCGGCGACCGGGGTGGTGGCCGCCTCGGCGGCGGGCAGCATCACCAGCACGACCGCGCCGGCCGGCACCGCCACCGCGGCGGCGAGGAACGCTCTCTTCAATCGCATCGAGACTCCCAGGGGTTAGAGCGGGTTCCAGCCGTCGGTGCCGGCCAGGTACTTCTGCGGGGTGTAGTCGGCCGCCTGCGCGTCGCTGAGCTGGGGCCGGTTGCTGTTCGTCCCGGCGCCGGCGCCGGTGTTGCGGTACTCCAGGAAGCGCGCGTTCGTCCACGAGTTGGACGACATGTCGGTCCACGGCTGGCTGGTCCTGACCGTCGCGCTGAGGTTCGACTCGCGGTACAGCACCTGGGCGTCCGCCCGCCACGGCCGGCCGAGCGTGGTGACGTTGTTCGCGGTACCGGTGATCGTCGACTGGTAGAACAGGAAGCCGTACGCGCGGGTCGCGGGCGTGCTGGCCGCGGTGATCGGGCCGCCGGTCGAGCGCTTCTCGTAGATCGAGCAGCCGTGGAAGACCGCGATCCCGCCGCCGAAGATGAAGTCGACGGTGCCCTCGGCGTAGGAGTTCCTGACGTAGACGCGCGCCGCGTCGTTCACCAGGAACGTGTCCTGGTCGCCGAGCAGCCGCACGTTGAGCAGCTGGGCCCGGTCGGCGTTGAGGTTCAGCGCGAGCGCCTGGTCGCCGGTGTCCGACGAGTTCTCGTCGAAGTCGTTGGACAGCGTCAGGTTGGTCGCGATGAAGTCCCTGCCGTTGACGAAGACGGTCGCGCTGCCGGACGTGCCGTAGGTGCCGGCGTTGTGGTTGTTGACGATGACGACGTTCGACGGCCCGGAGCCGAGGCCCTGCAGCGTGATGTACGGCTTGTTCGACGGGATCGTCACGATCTCCCGGTACGTGCCGGCCTTGATGGTGATGACCCGCCGCGTCGGGTTGTTCGCCGGCACCGCGTCGACGGCCGCCTGGACGGTGCGGTAGTTGCCGGTGCCGTCGGCGGCGACCGTCGGCCGGGCGCCGTTCGTCGTCGCCGGCGTGGTCGGCGCGGCGCCGACCTGGTTGAACGCGAACTGCATGCGGGCGACGTCGGCGCAGGTCTCCTGCACGATCGGGTTGTTCCCGGCGGTCGAGCCGTCCTTGTCGCTCACGCACAGCCCGGTGGCTGCGTTGCGGATCAGGTACTTCCCGACCGCGGCGGACGATGCCGTGAACGTCCACAGCTGGTTCGTCTTCGTCCCGTCACCGCAGCCCCACTGCTGCAGCTGCAGCCCGGACGTCGTCGCGCTGTTGGGGACATCGACGCAACGCGAACTCCCCACATTGATCAAGTTGTACGGCGAGGAGCCCGCAACACGAAACTGCTGACGGGTGGCGCCGGCGGAACACGCGGCCTGCTGCAGCAGCGCGCCGTTGTCGGCGGACCCGCCGGCCACCTCGGCGCACTTGCCGCTGGCACCCGGCACGATCGTGTAGACCCCACCGGCGACCGGCGCGGTGGCGGCCTCGGCGGACGGCATCACCACCGCGACCACGGCGACGGTGGCGGGCACCGCGACGCCGACGGCGGCGAGCAGCACATGTCGGCGGAGCCGACGCTGTCTGGGCATGGAACGGTCCTTTCGTCACGCACAGCTACGGTGCCGCCGGGGCGGGCCGGCGGCACCCTGGTAGATGCGCCGGCCGTGGGAGCGATAACAGAAATTCGCAGCCGTCCTGGAAGATCTTGGAAGGCAGCGGCGAGCGTCGCTGCTTTACAGCCCGGACGTGCCGTGCAACCATGCGGGGCGCGAATTCCGCCCCGGCGGTTCGGGAACGCACAGACCGTCCCGGCGGGTGGCCGGCCGGGGCGGAGCCGGGGCCGCCGAGCACGTCCGGAGGGACCACACCGTGACGGAGAGTAGGACGATCGAGGACCCGGTCGGGCTCGTCCGGGCCGCCCGGTCCGGCGACGACCGCGCGCTCGAACGGCTCGCCGCGCAGTACCTCCCGCTCGTCTACAACGTCATCGGCCGGGCCCTCGACGGGCACGCCGACGTCGACGACCTCGTCCAGGAGACGATGATCCAGTTCGTCCGGGGCCTGCCCGACCTGCGCGAGCCCGAGCGGTTCCGGTCCTGGCTGGTCGCCATCGCCTACCGGCAGGTCCAGCTGCACCTGCGCAACCGGCAGCGCAGCGGGCGCCGGCAGCAGGAGGTGCCGGCGGAGGTCGCCGACCCGCGCGGCGACTTCGTCGACCGCACCGTCACCGAGCTCGTCCTCACCGGCCAGCGCCGCGAGCTGGCCGACGCCACCCGCTGGCTCGACGAGCGCGACCGGCACCTGCTCGCCCTGTGGTGGCAGGAGGCGTCGGGCACGCTGTCCCGGGCCGAGCTCGCCGCCGCCCTCGGGGTGGCGCCGGCCCACGCCGCCGTCCGGGTCCAGCGGATGCGGGCCCAGCTGGAGGTGGCCCGGTCCGTCGTGCGGGCGCTGCGGGCCGAGCCGCGCTGCGCCGGGCTCGACGCCCTCGTGCGGCCCTGGCACGGCACCGCCGACGGGCTGTGGCGCAAGCGCCTGGCCCGGCACGTGCGCGGCTGCCCGGACTGCGGCGCGCAGCGGACCGGCCTGGTCGCGCCGGAGCAGCTGCTGCGCGGCCTCGCCGCGGTACCGCTGCCGCTGGCCCTGGAAACGTGGCGCGTGGCCGGGCTCAGGCCGGGCGCCGGCGCCGCATCTGGAGCGGGCACCGGGCTGCTCGCCCACCTCCAGCACGCCGCCGGCACGAAGCTGGCCGCCGGTGCGGCCGTCGTGATCGCCGGCGGCGGGATCGCGTTCGCGGTGTACGAGACGCCGCTCACCGACGGTGGCGGCCCGGTCGCCGCCCCGCCGCCCGCCGCCACCGCGACCGTGCCGCCGCCACCCGCCGCGACCGGACCGACCGGACCGGTGAGCGCCGCACCGTCGGCGTCGGCCGCCGTCCCGCCGCCCGGCGGCACCGGTGTAACTTTCGCCGACATCTACGTCGCCCCCGGCGGGTCGGACGCCGCCGACGGCACCGCCGAGCGGCCGTTCGCCACGCTCGGCAAGGCCGTCGCCGTGGTGCGGCCCGGCCAGACCATCGCGCTGCGCGGCGGCACGTACCGCCCGGCCGCCCCGGTGACGATCGGCACCAGCGGCGACGCGGCGCACCGCATCACGCTCAGCGCCTACGGCGACGAGCGGCCCGTCATCGACGCCGCCGGCATCCCGTCGGACAAGTACCTGGTCACGCAGCGGGCCTCGTACTGGACCGTCCAGGGGATCGAGGTCCGCAACGCGCCCAGCCACGCCTGGGTGTGCTTCTCCTGCCGGTACAACACCTTCCAACGCCTCACGATGCGCGACAACGCGTCGTCGGGCCTCACCCTGCGTGACCCCGGCACCGTCGGCAACCAGGTCCTGAACAGCGACTTCCTCGGCCGCGCCGGGATCGGGCTGGGCATCAAGTTCGGCGACGGCGAGGGCAACGTCGTGCGCGGGTGCCGACTGAGCGGCGCATCCGGCGACGGCGTCGACCTCGGCGCGTTCACCGGCGCGGTCACGCTGGAGTACAACTGGGCCTGGGGCAACGGCAAGAGCGGCTTCAACCTCGGCGGCGGCGACCCGCCGGCCGGCGCCGCGCACAAGCTGCGGCACAACGCGGCGTGGGACAACGCCCGCCACGGTTTCGCCGACGACGGCAACCCGGCCGCGGTGGAGCTGCAGAACAACACCGCGTTCCGCAACCGCGGCGACGGCTTCGACATGACCACCGCGGCGGCCGTCCTGCGCAGCAACGTCGCCGTCGGCAACGCCTCCCCCGCCGGCACGGGCGCCGGGGTGCGCAGCAGCCGCAACACGTGGGACGAGGGCAGCTGGGACGCGTCGATGTTCTCCTCGACCGACCCGGCCGTCGCCCAGGGCCCGCGCCGCGCCGACGGGACGGTGACACCGACCGATTTCCTGCGCACCGGCAACGGCATGGGTGCGTCGATGTCGGGCGGTTAGCCGCCGCGGCGTGCAAGATTACGCTGCATCGCTGCCTGGCCTGACGATCATGTACGGTGCGCGGATGTCTCGTGCGCCGCTGGTGGCGGCCCTCACTGCTGTCGTGGTCGCGGTCGCCGGTCTGGCCGCACTCGTGTGGGCCACGCTCGCGGCCGTGCCCCCGGCCCGGGTCGAGCCGTACCTGGGGGCCGCCACCGAGGCGAACGCCCTCGTCCTGACGGTGCCCGCGGTGCTGTTCGGAGGCGCGCTGCTGGTGCTGGCCGCGCTGGTCCCGACCGGCCGCACCGCCGCGCGCACCGCGCTGGTGTGGGTCGCCGGCACCGGGACCGCCCTCGTCCTCTGGCTGTGCCTGGTCCACTACACGGTGGTGCACCCCGAGGGCTACGACGTCTGGCTCGTGCGCCCCTGGATCGGCGCCGCCGTCACGCCGGTGACGCTGCTCGCGCTGGTCGCCGCGGCGGTCTGCGCCGGCGTCACCCGCCGGGCGCCGGCCGCTCCCGCGGTCACGACCGTACCGGCGCCGCTGCGGCGCGCCGTGGCGTGGATCGGGGCCGGCAGCGTGGCCGGCATCGGCGCGTTCACGCTGGCGGTGGCCCTCGACAGCACGGTCACCGCCGACCCGTTCACCGTGCTCGCGTTGGTGGTCGTCGGCGGCGTCCCGCTGCTCGTCGGCGCGGTGTGGGCGTCGGTCACGGCCGGCCTCGCCCGCTCCGGCCGGCTCATGTTCGCCCACCTGGCCCGGGCCGGCGCCGCGATCCTGCTGGCCGGCCTGTGGTTCGCCCTGGTCCAGGACGCGGAGGCCGCCGTCCTCGCCCTGGGCCGCTACCCGGACGTCCGGCCGATCCCGCCCGCCATCGGCGTGGGGCTGCTCCTGGCCGGCGCGGCCGCGATCGCCGCGACCGTCACCGGCCTGGCCGGGCTCGCCGATCCGCGGACCGTGCGGTACATCCGGGACACCGAGACCCGCGAGAACAACCCCTGGGCGGGATGGGAGGACCGGCCCGCCCCACCGCCGCTCACCGTCGTGGTCGCCGAGGAGTCGACCTGGACGGACGGCCGGCCGGTGCCCTAGCGCCGCACCGGAACGGGCTCGCCGCCCCGGCCGAATTGGACGAGGCGGCGACGTGCTCGGTCACGATGGAGCTTGACCTCAGGCGGTGGTCGCGGCCACCTCCTCCGGGGTGAGGCGCGGCTTCACGGTCGCCGAGCGGGCGGCCGCCGCCGGTGGTGCCGGGTCGGCCGGGCGGCGGGTGTGCCAGTCGGTGACCGCCTGGTAGGCCGCGCCGACCTCGAGCAGGCGGTCCTCCTCGTACGGGCCGGCGCCCAGGATCGTGCCGACCGGGACCGCCGGGTTGGCGCCCACGGGAGCGAAGCCGATCGGCAGGCCCAGCTCGGGCAGGCCCAGGATGTCGAACGGCACCGGGCCGGTCTGCAGGAGCACGTCGCACCTGCTCAGGACGCCGTCGAGGACCTCGCGCAGCAGGTGGTGCTTGGCCCGCTGGCCGGTGATCCACTCGTCGCCGGACAGGAACAGGCCCTGCAGCCAGCTCAGCAGCGAGACGCCGAACAGCTTCGGGTCCTGCTTGAGGTACGGCAGGAACGGCTCGGTCCGCTCGCTCAGCCGGATCGCGTTGAACGTGCCCGTCAGCAGGCCCCAGTCGGCCGGGTACGTCACATCGACAAGCTTCGCGCCCGGGATCGCCGCGAGCGTGTCGAGGAACGTGCGGCGCAGGGCGACCACCGCGGCGTTGCCGGTCAGGTAGTCCGGCGGGACGCCGATGGTCGTCGATCGCCGCAGTACCACCTTGCCCTTCTTCCGGACCGGCAGCGCGGCGGCGACGAGGTCGGGCACGGCGGGCAGGCCGAGGGTGCGCGGGTCGTTCGGGTCCGGGCCGGCCAGGACGGCGGTCATGATGGCCGCGTCGAGCACGTCGCGGGCGAGCGGGCCGGAGTGGTCCCTGGTGTACGACAGGGGGATGATCCCGTAGATCGACGTGCGGCCCATCGTCGGCTTGAGCCCGGTGAGGTTCTGCTGGTTGGACGGGCCGACGATGCTGCCGCCGGTCTGGGTGCCGATCGACGAGCAGGCCAGGCGCCCGGCGACCGCCGTCGCGGGGCCGGTCGACGAGCCGCCGGGGTCGACCGACGGGTCCTGCGGCGTCCACGCGTTCACGGTGGTGACCATGCCGTTGGGCTGGGTGGCCCGGGTGGTCGCCAGGGGGCCCATCTGACCCTTGCCGACGACGATGCCGCCGGCGGCCTTGAGCCGGGCGACGGCCGTCGCGTCGTACGGCGGCACGAACCCTTCGAACACGAACGAGTTGGCCGTGGTCTCGACGCCGGCCGTGAAGTAGTTGTCCTTGATGCAGAGCGGGATCCCGGCCAGCGGGCCGCTGCGGCGCCGGTCCGCGGCCTTCGCGGCGGCCCGGGCGGCGTCCGCGGTGACCGCGTTGAACGCCTGGTAGGTGGGCTCGAAGGCGGCGATCCGGGCCAGGTGCGCCTCGACGAGCTCGGTGGCGCTGGTCGCCCGGCGGCGCAGCAGGGTGACGGCCTCGGCGAGGGTGGCCTCGGTGAGGTCGGCGCGGGCCGCGGGCCGCACGTCGACGTCGGGCACGTCGACCGGGCGGCCCTGCTGGAACGCGGGCGCGGCGTGGGCCGCGGTCCACGGGATGGTGGTGGCGGCCACGGTACCGGCGGCGGCCGCGGCCGAGCCGGCCAGGAACACCCGGCGGTTCAGTCCCCGGCTCATCGCCCGTCCGCCTTTCCGGTCCACGCCTCGGTGATGGAGGGGTACTCCAGCGGCGGTGCGAGCTGCTGACCGAGCGCGGCGTCGGCCGAGGGTCGCCAGCCGTTGACCGCGGCCGGGTTGGCCAGCAGGAACGACCGCAGCGACGAGAGGACCTGGGTCTGGGTGGGTACCCCGGTGGCGGGGTCTGGATCGGCGGGCAACAGGTTGAAGTCGATGCCGGAGATGGCGAGCCGGGCGACGATGAAGGCGTTGAGTTGCTCGGTGGACAGCGAGGACGGGCCTACGGCCATGTTGTACCTCCGCGTGGTGGTGATGGCGGCGTTGAAGATCGCAACCCGCGGCCGTTTCCCGGCCACCACGCGGCCGTTACGATCCGATTTCCCGTCAGCTTTTCCCCGTCAGCTTTTCCCCGTCAGCCTTTGCCCGTCGGCCTCTGCCCGTCGGCCTCTGCCCGTCGGCCTCTGCCCGGTCAGCCGGCCCGGCAGGTCCGCTCGAAGTCGGCGTACCACGGGGTGCCGGCCGACGGCAGGGCGAGGGTCACCTTCGTCCACTGCCCGTTCCACGTGCCCGCCGACAGGTCGAGCGGCACGGCGCCCACCGACGCCTCGGAGCACGGCACCGTCGCGCTCACCGGGAACGACACGCTCGCGCCGGACGCGATCCGCTCCTTCGACAGGACCGTGAGGCCCTCGGCGTCCGGATCGCCGGCGACCTCGACCGGCCGGCGCCCGCCGTTCGAGAGCCAGATCCTGCCGTCGAACGTCGCCCGGCCCCCGCTGAAGGTGCCGACGTCGAGGTCGGCGACGCCGGCGAACAGCATGACCTCGCCCGCCTCCCGGGCGTCCTGGCGCGAGACCGTCAGCCGCCAGCCGGCGGCGGCGCCCGCCGCGGCGGCCAGCAGCGCCACGAGGACGCCGGCGAGCAGCGGCACGCGCACGCTCGCGACGCGCCGGAGTCCGGGCAGGGGCAGCGACCGCCGCGGCGGCGGCGCGGGAGGCAGGTCGAGGTCGATCACCGCACATGTCTACCGGATCGGCGCAAGTCATTGCGAATAGATCGATAATTCTCCATACTTCGACGCGTGCAGATCAGAATCGGCCGCCTGCTGGCCGCCGTCATGCTCACCCTCGGATGCACCGGCGTGACCCTCGTCGCGTCGGCGTCGCCCGCGCTCGCGGACGGCTGTTACACCTGGAGCGGCACGCTCTCGTCGGGCTCGTCCGGCGAGGCCGTCCGCCAGCTGCAGATCCGCGTCGCCGGCTACCCCGGCTCCGGCGCGGTGCTCACCATCGACGGCGCCTACGGCCCCGCGACCAAGGCCGCGGTGCAGCGCTTCCAGTCCGCCTACGGCCTGACCGCCGACGGCGTCGCCGGTCCCGCGACGTTCAGCAAGATCTATGCGCTGCAGGACGACGACTGCACGCCGGTGAACTTCTCGTACGCCGAGCTGAACAACTGCAACAGCACCTGGGCCGGCGGCAACGTGAGCGCCGCGACGGCGAAGGCGAACGCGCTGGTCACGATGTGGAAGCTCCAGGCGCTCCGGCACGCCCTGGGCGACCAGACGATCCGCGTCACGAGCGGGTTCCGCAGCGCGGCCTGCAACAGCGCCGTGGGCGGCGCGTCGACCAGCCGCCACCTCTACGGCGACGCCGCCGACCTGGGCGCCGGCCCGCACAGCCTGTGCACCCTGGCCCAGGCCGCCCGCAACCACGGCTTCGCCGGCATCCTCGGCCCCGGGTACCCCGACCACAACGACCACACGCACGTGGACGGCCGCCCGTCGCGGTTCTGGTCCGCCCCGAACTGCGGCGTGGCCGGCCTGACCGGCAGCCTCGACCCCCTGGGCGACAACTGACGTTCCTCCGGCCGGGACGCGGTGGCGTCCGCGTCCCGGCCACGCGTCCGACAGAGCCTCCGCGACGAGCTGTCAGGCGGTTCGTAGCTGGGCGACGAGGCGGGCGTACTCCACGGGAGTGCCGATCGCCGCCCGCTGACCGGGGTTGGCGCGGTAGTGGTCGAGCACCCGCGCCAGGAAGGCCGCGTCCACGCCGCGCAGGTCCGGGCGCGCCGTGACCCAGTCCTCGTCCGCGCGGTCCCACGGTATCTCGAACCGGCCGTCCGCGATCTCCGTCACCACCAGGCCGCCCGGGGTCAGCACCAGCGTCCGCCGCCAGGCGCGCAGGGCCAGGACGGTGACCGCCGCCGCAAGCACGGCACCGCCCGCGACCGGGAGCCACGGGCTGCCGTCCCCGGACACGCGCGCGTACGACCGCATCCACACCGGGATCAGGCCCCAGGCCGCCAGCGCGAACATCGTGATGAGGATCCGCAACCGCGGCGCCGCCGGCAGGCCGAACGCGACCAGGTGCGCCACGCCGAGCAGCGCCTGCTGGGCCACCATCGGCCAGCCGCTCAGGGTGCCACTGTCCTTGCGCGGCTGCAGCCACAGCACGTCGGCGGCGAAGACCGCGACCACGCCCACCGCGCCGGCGAGCGCGATCCCCGCGATCAACCGGTCCGCCCGCGCGTAGCCGTGGTTGTCGTCCTCCCCCATGGTCCCGAGTGTAGGAACAGGCTGCGAGCCACGTACGAGGTCACGATACGGTCTACGGGCCCCACGCCGTGGAGCCCGAGACCCAGGTGTTCCACCTACTCGGCGCGTAGCGCCGTCGAGGCCCGCGTGCGGCCGGCCCACGTGGCCGGGACCAGCGCGCCCAGCACCGCCAGCGCCACCCCGAGCAGGGCGCACACCGCCAGGACCGGCCAGCTGTAGACGTCGACGACGTCGTTCGGGATGCCGGTGCCGGCCGCGCCCGCGATCACCGGGAGCAGCCGGTGGTGCAGCAGGAGGCCGAGCGGCACGGCGAGCAGGCCGCCGATCAGGCCGACGACCGTCATCGACGCGACGACCATCAGCCGGACCTGGCCGGGGGTCATGCCGATCGACTTCAGCACGCCGATCTCGTGGACCCGGTCGCGGGTGTTGAGCACGACCGTGTTGAACACGCCGAGCGCGGCGACGGCGCTGAGCAGGGTCGCCAGCGTCACCACCAGGCCGATCATCAGGTTCAGCGTCTCGCTTCCCGCCCGTTCGGCGGCCGCGACCGGGACCACCGCGTTCGAGCCGACGGCCTTGTCGAGCGCCGTGGCGTAGGCGTACGGGTCGGTGCCGGAGGTCACGGCGATCTCGTAGCGGTCCGGGCCGGACGACGTGATCAGGGTGCCGAGCGAGGAGCGGTCCATGATGAGCGTCGGGTCACCGGCGCGGCTGAACGCCTCGCCGACGATCTTCACGCGCAGCTGTCCCTTGTCGGTGCTGACGGTGATCGTGTCGCCGACCCGGGTGCCGGTCAGGCTCAGCATGCGCGAACCGGCGACGGCTTCCCCCAGGCCCGTGTACCAGCGGCCGCTGATCAGCGGGTACCCGGTCCAGGTCGCGTCGCCGTCGTAGGCCTCGACCTCGATCGGCTCCGCGATGCCGGCCATCGTGACCTCGGCCCGCGTCAGCCCCACGACGCGGGCCGTGCCGGGCTGCGCCTCGATCGTGCTGCGCACCGCGGCCGGGTCGACCGAGTCGAGGGCCTCGCCCGGCTTCGGGCCGCCGGCCGGCCGCATGACCCGCCCCTCACCGTCGGGCTCGGCGCTCAGGACGTCGACGATGACCTGCACCGAACCGGTCCGCGCGAAGTGCTCCTTGACGACGCCGAACGAGGTGGACAGCCCGATGGCGAGGATGACCGTCGTCGCGCCGAGCAGCACGGCGACGACCGTCATCGCCGAGCGGCCGGGCCGGGCGAACGGGGTGCCGAGGCCGAAGCTGACCGGCCGGGGCAGCGTCGTCGCGGCGAGCAGGCGGCGGATGCGGTACCCCCGGCCCGACCGCGGCGCCCGCCCGACCGCGACGGCCTGCGTGGCCGGCAGCCGCCCGGCCCGGGTGGCCGGCACGACCGCGGCCAGCCCGACGACGAGCGGCACGGCGACCAGCGCGGCGATGCTCAGCCACAGCGGCACGGTGCGGGCGCCCGGGATGCCGTACGCCTCCTCGGTCTGGGCCAGCAGCGGCAGCGCGAGCAGGTTGCCGAGCACCACCCCGAGCGCCGCCGCCGGCAGCCCGACGAGCATCGCCTGCCCGGCGTAGACGGCGACGACCTGCCGGGGCGTGTACCCGAGCGACTTGAGCACGCCGATCGTGCGGTACCCGGAGACGACCGCCCCGCCGACGACGTTGGCGACGATGAGCACCGACATGATCAGGCCGAGGACGGCGAACGCGACCACGAACGGGACCATGGTGGCGAGGTTGCCGTTCACCTCCAGGCGCACGGCGTGGTAACGGGCGGTGCCGGTGATGGCGTCCGCCGGCAGTGCGGCGGTGGCCGTGGCGAGGGCGGCGCGCACCGCGTCGTCGGTGCCGGCGGACGCGAAGCGGTACAACATCTGCCGTCCGGTCTCGGCCTCGGCGGCCTGCAGCACGTCGGTCTGGCTGGGCCACACCCACGCCTGGGCGGTCCCGGTCACCGAGGCCGCGAACCCGACGAGCTTCAGCTTGGGCCGGCCCGGCACGCCGACGCCGACCTCGTCGCCGACCTTCAGCCGGGGACTCCTGATCTGGGCCGACAGCACGATCTGCCCCGGGCCGGTCAGCCACACGCCGTCGGTCATCTGGAGCTGGTCGACGGCCGGGGTGGCCTCCGACCGGCCCGCGATCTCGATCATCGGGCCGCGCCCGTCGTCGATGAGCACCGACGCCTTGACCGTGTCGTAGGGGCCGGCGGCCGCGGTGACCCCGCTCGCGGTGGCCGTCGCCTTCAGCGCGTCGGCGGTGACCTTCGCCGCGTCGTAGGCGACCGCCGCGTGGGCGCCCTGCTGGCGGGCGAAGGCCCGGTCGAACGGGCCGGTGGAGGTGGCGATGAGCCCGGCGGCGAGGACCGCGGTGGCGCTGGCCAGGAGGACGACCAGGCCGATCACGACGCTCTGGAGCCGGCGGCGGCGCACGGCGGCGGTCGCCGCGCGGACGACGGCCCTCACGCCAGCTTCCCGTCGTGCAGCGTGACCGTGCGGGTCGCGCAGCGGTCGGCGAGCGCGGCGTCGTGGGTGACCAGCAGCAGGGTCTGGCCGTCGTGGTTGAGCTCGCGCAGCAGCTCGGCGACGCGGGCGCCGGAGTCGGTGTCGACGGCCCCGGTCGGCTCGTCGGCGAGCAGCAGCGGCGGCCGGTTGACCAGGGCGCGGGCGATCGCCACCCGCTGCCGCTCGCCGCCGGAGAGCCGGGCCGGGTACGCGTCGGCGCGGTGCGCGATGCCGAGCGCGTCGAGCAGCTCGCCGACCCGGGCCAGCGCCGCCTTGCGGGGCATGCCGGCCAGCTGCGCCGGCAGCAGCACGTTGTCCCGCGCGGTGAGGTCGTCGAGCAGGTGGAAGAACTGGAACACGATCCCGATGTGCCGGCGGCGGAACCGGGCCAGCCCGGTCTCCGACAGCCTGCCCAGGTCGGTGCCGGCCACCTCGACCTTGCCGTCGGTGGGCCGGTCCAGGCCCGCGACCAGGTTCAGCAGGGTCGACTTGCCGCTGCCGGACGGCCCCATGACGGCGACCGCCTCCCCCGGCGCGATGTCGAGGTCGACCCCGTCGAGGGCCGGCAGTCCGGCCTGCTCGTAGCGCTTCCCGGCGGCCCGCAGCCGCACCACGTCAGTCATGGCTTGTGTCATGCCGGGACCGTACGGAGCGCGGGCCGAACCGGACATCCGGCGCGAGATCGGTCCGCCGTACCTCGTTGCGCTGATGCGCCGCGGGAGTCATCCCAGCGATGTAGGTGGCGTGGCCGACGCCGCCGGCCACGCCAGCCAGCACAATGTGGTGATGATGGACCGGCTGTCGCGCATCCGGTGGCCGGACGTCGTGCTGGCCGTCGTCCTCGCCGCCCTCTCCGTCTGGTGGACCGTCCACGGCAGCGGCGGCGACGCGCCGGCCATGCCGTTCCAGGACTTCCGCGACCTCCGCGACGGGCCGGCCCGGCCGCTCCCGCCCGGCGTGTTCATCGTCCACGAGGACGACCAGGGCATCGGCCGCGAGATCGTGCTCAACCTGTTCATCACGCTCGCCGTGGCGCTGCGGCGGATCTGGCCGCTCGCGGTGGTGCTCGTGCAGTTCGCCGCGATCCTGGCCTACGAGAACGGCGCCGACCTGGTGACCACGGTCGCCACGCTCATCGGGGTGTACTCCCTGTGCCTCTACGGCCGCTCGACCGCGCTCTCGCTCGGGTCGGTGACGGCGCTCGCGACGGTCACGACGCTCGCCTTCGACAACACCACCCCGCAGCTGCCGGACTGGTCCGGCGTCTTCGCCCTGGTCGCCCCGATCGGCCTGCTCGGCGTCACGGTCCGGGCCGCCCGGGTCCGGGCCGAGACCGCCCACCAGCGGGCCGAGGCGCTCGAGCGCGGCCAGGAGGCGGCCACCCGGCTGGCCGTCGCCCAGGAGCGCGCCCGCATCGCCCGGGAGCTGCACGACGTGGTCAGCCACCACGTGAGCGTGATGACGATCCAGGCCGGTGCGGCCGGGAAGGTCATCGACACGCGGCCCGAGCTGGCCCGGGATGCGCTGACGGCGATCGAGGCGAGCGGCCGGGAGACGATGACGGAGCTGCGCCATCTGCTCGGCGTGCTGGCCCCCGGCCCGGACGACGACCTGCTGCACCCGCAGCCGGGCCTCGACCAGCTCGACGCCCTCGTCGACAACGTGCGGCGGGCCGGCCAGCCGGTCGAGGTGCACCGGTCGCAGGTGTCGCTGCCGCGCGGCGCCGATCTCACGGCGTACCGGGTCGTGCAGGAGGCCCTCACCAACGCGCTGCGGCACGCGCCCGGCGCCCGGACGGAGATCACGATCGATGTGGGGGACACGACCGTGGACATCGAGGTTCGTAACGATCCCGCGCCGCCCGGGGTGACCCCGGCCTCGACGGGCAGCGGCACGGGCCTGGTGGGGCTGGCCGAGCGGCTGCGGCTCTACGGCGGCTCCCTGGAGGCGGGCCCCCGCCCGACCGGCGGCTTCCGGGTCCGCGCCAGCATCCCGCTCGACGCGAACCTGCCGGCGGGTGCGGCATGACCGGTTCGGAGCGAAGCGGAGAGGCCGGTCATCATGGGCTCAGTTTGGAAGGCATGCGACCGGAGCGAAGCGGAGGGCGCGTGACCCGGGTGGTGATCGCGGACGACCAGGCGCTGGTCCGGACCGGGTTCACGATGATCCTGGTCGCCGCCGGGATCGAGGTCGTCGGCGAGGCGGCCGACGGCGAGGAGGCGATCTCGGCGGTCCGGCGGGAGCGCCCCGACGTCGTCCTGATGGACATCCGCATGCCCCGCCTCGACGGCCTGGAGGCCACCCGCCGCCTCCTGGAGGACCGCCCCACGACGACCGCCGGGCAGCCGACGCGGGTCCTCATCCTGACGACGTTCGATCTCGACCAGTACGTCTACGCCGCCCTCACCGCCGGCGCCAGCGGCTTCCTGCTCAAGGACGTCACCCCCGACCACCTCGTCCACGCGGTCCGGCTGGTGCGCGACGGTGACGCCCTGCTGGCCCCGACGATCACCCGCCGCCTGGTCGAGCGCTTCGCCCGCGCCGGCACCGAGGCGTCGGCCCTGCACCGCGACCTGGCCGCGCTGACCCCGCGCGAGGTCGAGGTGCTGACCCTGCTCGGCCGCGGCCTGAGCAACCCGGAGCTGGCGGCGGCGCTGCAGCTCAGCGAGGCCACGGTGAAGACCCACGTGACCCACATCCTGACCAAGCTGCACCTGCGCGACCGCGTCCAGGCGGTCGTCGTCGCGTACGAGACCGGCCTGATCACTCCCAACAGCCGCACCGACTAGGTCTCTTTTGGCGCGTCGGTGGGTGAACCGGGGCGGGCGGCGCCGGGGTACGCCATCGAAGGACGTCCCCATCCCGAAGGGAGTGCTTCGATGCAGCTCATCCGCCGGGCCGGCGTGGCCCTCGCCGGTGCCGTCGCGTTCCTCGCCGTGGCCGGTTCACCCGCGGCCGCCAGCCCGCTCTACTGCGGCGCCTCCCGCGCCCTCACCGTCGACGTCGCGATCCAGGGCGCGTTCTGGGACGCGCAGTACTCGGCCCAGTCCGAGGGGTACTACGGCGCGTGCACGATCGTCGGCGAGCCGGAGATCTTCGAGTCCAGCACCGACCCGTACTACGGCCACGTCTATTACGCCGTCGTGAACGTGTCCTGCGAACGGTGAGGTGCGGCCGGCGGCGGCCGGGCCCTGTCCTAGGCTGAGGCCCATGCGAGTCGTGGTGGCGGAGGATCTGGCGCTGCTGCGCGACGGGCTCATCCGGCTCCTCGAAGCGCACGGGTTCGAGGTCGTGGCCGCCGTCGGCGCCGGGCCGCAGCTGCTGCGGGCACTGCTCGACCAGCGGCCCGACGTGGCCGTGGTCGACGTGCGGCTGCCGCCGACCCACACCGACGAGGGGCTGCGGGCGGCGCTCGCCGCGCGGGCCGAGATGCCGGGGCTGCCGGTGCTCGTGCTGTCGCAGTACGTGGAGCGCCTCTACGCACGGGAGCTGCTCGCCGACGGGCGGGGCGGCATCGGCTACCTGCTCAAGGACCGGGTCTCCGACGTCGGGGACTTCGTCGAGGCCGTGCGGCGGGTCGCCGGCGGCGGCACCGCGCTCGACCCGACGGTGGTGGCGAAGCTGCTCGACAACCGCGAGCGGGTGCTCCCGCTCGACCGGCTCACCGCCCGCGAGCGCGAGGTGCTCGCCCACATGGCCCAGGGCCGCTCCAACGCCGCCATCGGCACCGCCCTGTTCATCACCGAGAAGGCCGTCGCGAAGCACACCAACAACATCTTCGCCAAGCTCGACCTGCAGTCGTCGGAGGACGACAACCGCCGCGTCCTGGCGGTGCTCGCCTACCTCGACGCATAGGGGTAGTAGTACCCCCACGGCTGGGGTTCCACGCTCCTCGAAGCGGACCGCGCAACCGACGACGCTGAGCGCATGACAACGACGCTCATGCCCGCCCCCGGGCCGGTGCGCCGCGCCGAGCGGGCCCTCGCGCCCGACCTCGCCCGCGGCGCGATGCTGCTGTTCATCGCGCTCGCCAACGCCGCGAACTTCGCGTTCGCCGGCCAGCCCGGGCTCGACCCCACGCCGCACGGCCTCGAACGGGTCGTCAACTTCCTCATGGCGACGTTCGTCGACAGCCGGGCCTACCCGGTGTTCGCCGTCATGTTCGGCTACGGCCTGGTCCAGATCGCCCGCCGGCAGGGCGACGCGGCCCGGCGGGTGCTGCTGCGCCGCAACGCCGCCCTGATCTGCTTCGGCCTGGTGCACGCGACCCTGCTGTACTTCGGCGACTTCCTCGGCGCGTACGGCATCGTCGGGATCCTCGCCACCCTGCTGCTGCTCAGGCGGAGCGACCGCTTCCACCGGATCGTCCTGTGGCTGTGGGGCATCCAGACGGTGTCGGCCACGGTCATCGGCGTGCTCGCCGTCACCGGCCTGCGCGGCGGCGACGCCGGGCTGACGAACACGCCCAACGGTTCGCTTGCGGCCACGTCGTACCGGCAGTCGCTGCTGGACCGGCTGACCGAGTGGCCCGTGCACACCGCCACCGTCGTGCCGTTCATCGTCATCGTCTGGCTCGGCATCTGGGCCGCCCGGCACCGCATCCTGGAGGACCCGGCCGCGCACCGCACGCTGCTGCGCCGCACGGCCGGTGTCAGCCTGGGCATCGCGATCCTCGGCGGCCTGCCGTACGCGCTGGTGGCGGCCGGTGCCGTCCGGTTCGATGCCGGTACCGTCGAGGCCATGGCACGCCTGCACGCGATCACCGGCGAGTACGGCGGCCCCGGCTACGTGGCCCTGTTCGGGCTGCTCGCGCTGCGGCTGCGCGGCAAGAGGTATGTGGCGCCCGTGGTGGCCCTGGGACAGCGGTCGCTGAGCGGGTACCTGCTGCAGTCGGTGGCCTGGCTGGCCCTGTTCTCGCCGTGGGCGCTGGGCCTCGACGGCACGCTCGTGGCGGCCGGCGCCGCGATCGGCGTGTGGCTCCTGTCGGCCGGCGCGGCGCAGGCGCTGGGCGAGCGGCGGGGACCGGCCGAGGCGCTGCTGCGGCGGATCACGTACCGGACGGGCCGATGAACGGCACCGCCCGCAGGCTGGCCGGGGCCGTGGCGCTGAGCGCCGCGGCCACGGCCGCCTGGCTGGTCACCGGCCGCGGCGAGTTCTGGCCCCGCTGGGTCGCGTTCGCGGCCGGCGTGGTCCTGCTCGGCGAGGCACTGCTGCGCCGGGCGCTGCGGCGGCCGCCCGGCCCGCGCCGCTGGCTCGCCGTCGACGCCGCCGTGTGCGGCCTCATCGCCACCGCCGACCTGGCGGTCTACGTGCTCACCGGCGGCGGCTACTTCTGGCCGGCCTGGACGATCCTCGGCCTGTCCGGGATCGTCGCCCTGCACGCGTGGGCGGCCACCCGGGAGAACGCCCTCGCGACCCGGGTCACGGCCCTGACCCGCTCCCGCCGTACCGCCGTCGACCGGCAGGCGGCCGAGCTCAAGCGGGTCGAGCGCGACCTGCACGACGGGGCCCAGGCCCGCCTGGTGTCGCTGGCGCTCACCCTGGGCCTGGCCAAGGACCTGGTCGGCCGCGACGCCGGGAGCCCTGAACACGTGGCCCGGCTCGTCGAGGAGGCCCGGCAGGCCGCGGTCGCCGCGCTCGACGACCTGCGCGCGGTGATGCACAGCATCCACCCGGCGGTGCTGGCCGACCGCGGGCTCGCCGACGCCGTCCGCGCCCTGGCCCTCGACCTGGCGGTCCCGGCCACGGTGTCCGGCGACCCGCCGGCGCCGCTGTCCCCGGCGACGGAGACGGCGGTGTACTTCGCGGTCGCCGAGGCCCTCGCCAACGTCGTGAAGCACAGCGGGGCGACGCACGCGGAGGTGGCGTTCACCACGACCAGGACCGCGCTGCGCGTCGACATCCGCGACGACGGCACCGGCGGCGCCGACCCGGCGGCCGGCACGGGCCTGCGCG
>NZ_JBEXCY010000221.1:0-19099 GCF_040605515.1 Dactylosporangium sp. NPDC005572
TGGTGAGGATGCCCTGGGCGGCGATCATGCCGGGCAGGTCGTCGGGGTTGGTCTCGCGGCGCACCAGGATCACGGGCGATCCGGTGCCCGCCACCGCGGCGGCCCGGGCGGCGTCGAACACCACGGCGCCGACAGCCGCGCCGGGCGACGCGGCGACCCCGCTCGCGATGCACTCGGGCCCGGCGGACAGGTCGAACGCCGGGAACATCAGCTGGGCAAGCTGGGCGCCGCCGACCCGGGTCAGGGCCTCGTCCTGGTCGATGAGCCCCTCGTCGACGAGGTGCGTGGCGATGACGAACGCCGCGGCGGCGGTCCGCTTGCCGACCCGGGTCTGCAGCATCCACAGCTTGCCGCGCTCGATCGTGAACTCGATGTCGCACAGGTCGCGGTAGTGCTCCTCGAGCCGGGCCATGATGGCCATCAGCTCGTCGTACGAGCGCTTGTCGAGCTGCTCAAGCTCCTGCAGCGGCACGGTGTTGCGGATGCCCGCGACGACGTCCTCACCCTGGGCGTTGGCCAGGTAGTCGCCGTACACGCCCTGCTCACCGGTCGCGGGGTCGCGGGTGAACGCCACACCGGTACCGGAGTCGGGCCCGAGGTTGCCGAAGACCATCGCCACGACGTTCACGGCGGTGCCGAGGTCGGCGGGGATGCGCTCCTGCCGCCGGTACAGCACCGCCCGTTCGGCGTTCCACGACCGGAACACCGCCTGGATCGCCTGGCTCAGCTGGGTGCGCGCCTCCTGCGGGAACTCCTCCCCGGTGTGGCGGCGGAAGATGTCCCGGTACCGGGCGACGAGCGCCCTGAGCGCCTCCGCGTCCAGGCCCACGTCGTCGCGGGTCCCCGCGGCGGCCTTCGCATCGTCGAGCGCCCGCTCGAACGCCTCGCCCGGCACGCCGCGGACGGTCCTGCCGAACATCTGGATGAGCCGCCGGTAGGAGTCCCAGGCGAACCGGGCGTTGCCGCCGGCCTGCGCGGCCAGCCCGGCCACGCTCGCGTCGGTGAGCCCGACATTGAGGACCGTCTCCATCATGCCCGGCATGGAGAACTTCGCCCCGGACCGCACCGAGACCAGCAGCGGGTCCGCGGCGTCGCCGAGGCGCCGGCCGGCCTGTCGCTCGAGGCGCTCCAGGTGCAGCTCGATCTCGTCGGCGAGGCCGTACGGCTCACTGCCGGTGCGCAGGAAGGCCCGGCACGCGTCGGTGGTGACCGTGAAGCCCGGTGGCACCGGCAACCCCAGGTTCGCCATCTCCGCGAGGTTGCCGCCCTTGCCGCCGAGCAGGTCCTTGAGCTCCTTGCCACCCTCGACGAAGTCGTAGACGTACTTGGTCATGGTCCACCTCCACGGGTCCTGCCGCCACCGTGCACCCGCCCCGGCCGGGCCGCCCGAGGCCTGCGGCCCGCCACCGGGGGACCAACGGCCCTGCCCGCCCGGTCCCCGCCGCGACAGGCTGAAGCTGCAGAGTTCCGTTGTGAGGAGGAACCGATGACCACCACGAGTGCTCCGGCGCCGGCCGGTCTCGCCGCCTGGCGGGGCTTCCGCGGCGGGCCGTGGCGCGACAAGATCGACGTGGCCGGGTTCGTGCGCGCGAACGTGCGCCCGTACACCGGCGACGGCGGCTTCCTCGCCGGGCCGACCGAGCGGACCACGCACGTGTGGGGCCGGCTCACCGCGATGTTCCCGGAGGAGCGGCGGCGCGGCATCTACGACGCCGACCCGAGCACACCGGCGTCGATCACCGCGTACGCCCCAGGCTACATCGACCGGGACGCGGAGCTGATCGTCGGGCTGCAGACGGACGCGCCGCTGCGCCGGGGCATCATGCCCACCGGCGGGCTCCGGATGGTCGAGAACGGGCTGCGCGCCTACGGCTACGAGCTCGACCCCGCCGTCCGCGAGATCTTCACGCGGTACCGCCGGACCCACAACGACGCCGTGTTCGACGCCTACACGCCGCAGATCCTCGCCGCCCGCCGGGCCGGCGTCATCACCGGCCTGCCGGACGCGTACGGCCGCGGCCGCATCATCGGCGACTACCGGCGGGTGCCGCTGTACGGCGTCGACGCCCTGATCGCGGCGAAGCGGCGCGACAAGGCGTCCCTCGACGACCACGCCGCCACCGCCGACGTCATCCGCGACCGCGAGGAGCTCGCCGAGCAGCTGCGGGCGCTGGACGAGCTCAAGGTGATGGCCGCGAGCTACGGCTACGACATCTCGGGCCCGGCCCGCACCGCGCGGGAGGCCGTGCAGTGGCTGTACTTCGCCTACCTCGCCGCGGCCAAGGAGCAGAACGGTGCCGCCATGTCGCTCGGGCGGACCTCGAGCTTCCTCGACGTGTACCTCGAGCGCGACCGCGACGAGGGCACGCTCACCGAGGAGCAGGCCCAGGAGCTCGTCGACGACTTCGTCATCAAGCTGCGCATCGTCCGGTTCCTGCGCACGCCCGAGTACGACCAGCTGTTCTCCGGCGACCCGACCTGGGTCACCGAGGCGATCGGCGGGATGGGCCGCGACGGGCGGACCCTGGTCACCCGGACGTCGTACCGCTACCTGCAGACGCTGTACAACCTCGGCCCGGCGCCGGAGCCGAACCTGACCGTGCTGTGGTCGCCGGCGCTGCCCGAGCCGTTCAAGCGCTTCTGCGCGCAGGTGTCGCTCGACACCAGCGCGATCCAGTACGAGAACGACGACCTGCTGCGCCACTACAGCGACGACGACACGGCGATCGCGTGCTGCGTCTCGGCCATGCGGGTCGGCAAGGACATGCAGTTCTTCGGCGCGCGGGTCAACGTGGCCAAGGCCCTGCTGTACGCGATCAACGGCGGCCGCGACGAGATGAACGGCGCCCAGGTGGCCCCGCCGTCCCCGCCGCTGACCGGCGACGTGCTCGACTACGCGACCGTGCTGGCCGCGTTCGACCGGACCCTGGACTGGCTCGCCCGCACGTACGTCGACGCGCTGAACATCATCCACTGCATGCACGACAAGTACGCCTACGAGCGGATCGAGATGGCGCTGCACGACTACCCGGTGCGCCGGTTCCTGGCCTGCGGCATCGCCGGGCTGTCCGTCGCCGCCGACAGCCTGTCGGCGATCCGGTACGCCACCGTCCGGCCCGTCCGCGACGAGACCGGCCTCGCCGTCGACTACGTGGTCGAGGGCGGGTACCCGGCCTACGGCAACGGCGACGACCGCGCCGACAGCATCGCCGTGTGGCTGGTGGAGACGTTCATGGAGAAGGTCCGCAGCATCCCGGCGTACCGCGACGCGATCCACACCCAGTCGGTGCTCACGATCACCTCGAACGTGGTCTACGGCAAGCACACCGGCAACACGCCCGACGGCCGCCGCGCCGGCGAGCCGTTCGCGCCCGGGGCGAACCCGATGAACGGCCGCGACACGCACGGCATGGTCGCCTCGGCGCTGTCGGTGGCGAAGCTGCCCTACGCGTCGGCCCGCGACGGCATCTCGCTCACCAGCACCGTCACCCCCGACGGCCTGGGCCGCAGCGACGCGGAGCGGTCGGTGAACCTGGCCGGGATCCTCGACGGCTACACGGCCGCGGGCGGGTTCCACCTCAACGTCAACGTGCTCGACCGCGAGACGCTCGTCGACGCGATGGCGCACCCCGAGCGGTACCCGCAGCTGACCGTGCGCGTCTCGGGCTACGCCGTGAACTTCGTGAAGCTGACCCCGGAGCAGCAGCGCGACGTGATCGGCCGGACCTTCCACGGTTCGCGATGACGGTCACGACGGTGCCGGGCCGGCTGCACTCGTGGGACATCTCCACGGGGGTGGACGGGCCCGGCACCCGCTTCGTGGCGTTCCTCGCCGGGTGCCCGCTGCGCTGCCTGTACTGCCAGAACCCGGACACCTGGCACATGCGCGACGGCACCGGGACGACGGCCGGTGCCGTGCTGCGGCAGGCCGAGCAGTTCGCGGCGTTCGTGCACGTGGCCGGCGGCGGGATGACGGTGAGCGGCGGCGAGCCGCTGCTGCAGCCCCGCTTCGTCGAGGCCCTGTTCACCGGGGCCCGGGGGCTGGGCCTGCACACGGCCCTCGACACGGCCGGCGGGCTCGGCGCCCGGGCCTGCGATGCGCTGCTCGACGTCACCGACCTCGTGCTGCTCGACATCAAGGCGTGGGACCCGGCGCGGTACCGGCGCCTCACCGGGGGCGAGGTCGCGCCGACGCTGGCCTTCGCCCGCCGGCTCGCCGCGCGGGGCACGCCGATCTGGGTCCGGTACGTGCTGGTGCCCGGCCTCACCGACGACCCGTCCGAGGTCGACGGCGTCGCCCGGTTCGCGGCCTCGCTCGGCGTCGTCGAACGGGTCGACGTGCTGCCGTTCCACCGGCTGGGCGCCCCGAAGTACGAGCGCCTGGGCATCCCGTTCCCGCTGCGCGGCACGCCGCCGCCGGACACTGCCCTCGTCGACCGGGTCCGCGAGCAGTTCCGCTCCGCCGGTCTCGCCGCGTCCTGACTTGACTGTGACGTAACGTCACACCACACACTGGCGGTTGTGCGGATCAAGGAACTGGCCGACCTCACCGGCACCACGGTGCGGACGATCCGGTACTACCACCAGGTCGATCTTCTGCCGGTGCCGGCCGTCCGGTACGGGCATCGCGACTACGACCTGGTCCACGTCGCCCGGCTGGTCAGGATCCGCTGGCTGACCCAGGCCGGGGTCCCGCTGTCGAGGATCGCGGGCATGCTGCGGCCGACGACCGACCGGCCCGCCGACCCGGCCGAGGCCGCCCGCGACGCGGTCCTCGTCGACCTGCGCGCCACCCTCGTCGCGCTCGACGACCAGGCCGAACAGCTCCAGGCGCAGCGTGACCGGGTGAGCCGGCTGGTGGAGTCCGTCGAGCGGGACGGCAACCTGTCGCCGATGCCGCCGGCGATGGCGCGCTTCTACGCCGACCTGGAGCGGCGCGCCGGCGACGAGCAGGTCCGCCGCGAGATCCGGCGGGAACGCGACTCCCTGGAGCTGGCCTTCTACCGCGGTGACATGCCCCCCGAGGCGGACGTCTTCTACCAGGGCTTCGACGAGGAGCAGCTCACGGAGAGCCTGGAGCTGTTCGGCCGGGCCGCGGCCCGCCCGGACACCGGACCCGATCCGACGGACGAGGAGATCGCCCAGATGGCATCCGCACAGGTGGCACGGCTGCGCCGGCATCTCGGGGCCGACCTGCCACGCATCGCCGGGTCGATCGACATGGACGTCGCACGCCGGGCCGCCGACCTCTTCACCAGGCTGTCCCCGGACCACGACCGCCGGCGGACCCGGGCGATCGCCGAAGCCATCGTGGCCATGGTCGAGGAGGCTCGCCCGCAGTGACAGTCGACCATGCCATCGAGGTGACGGGACTGGTCAAACGGTTCGGCGCCGTCGCCGCCGTCGACGGCCTGAACCTCTCGGTGCGGGCCGGCGAGGTGCACGGCTTCCTCGGCCCGAACGGCGCCGGCAAGTCCACCACGATCCGGGTCCTGCTCGGACTCTACCGGGCCACCGCGGGCCGGGTCCGGGTGCTCGGCCTGGATCCGGCGACGAGAGGGGCGGAGGTCACCCGGCGGGTCTCCTACGTGCCCGGCGAGGTGAACCTCTGGCCGAACCTGACCGGTCAGGAGGTGCTCGACGCCATGGCCGGGCTGCGTGGCCGGCGCGACGTCCCGGCGGAGCGGCGGCTCGTGGCCGACTTCGCCCTCGACCCGCGCAAGACCGTGCGGACCTACTCCAAGGGCAACCGGCAGAAGGTGATGCTCGTCGCGGCGTTCGCCGCGCCGACCGACCTGCTCGTGCTGGACGAGCCGACGTCCGGCCTGGACCCGCTCATGGAGGGGCTGTTCCAGCGCTGCGTCCGCGACGCCGCCGCGGCCGGTCGTACGGTGCTGTTGTCCAGCCACATCCTCGCCGAGGTCGAGACGCTGTGCGAGTCGGTGACCATCATCAAGCACGGCACGCTGGTGGAGTCCGGCCGGTTGGCCGACATGCGGCACCTCGCCGCCGCCGAGATCACCGCGAGGCTGCCGGCCGGTCAGGTTCCCGCCGTCGCCGGACGGCTCCGGTCCGTCGGGGTGGCCGACGGGGTGGCCGAGGACGGTGCCGTGCGCCTGAGCGTGCCGCGCCGGCACGTCGCGGCGGTGCTCGCCGTGCTCGCCGGCGCGGACGCGCAGGACATCACCTGCAGCCCGGCCACGCTGGAGGACCTGTTTCTGCGCCACTACGAGGCGGTGTCCCGGTGACCCTCGTGCGGTTGATGGTCCACCGGCACCGCGTCCTGCTCGCGTCCTGGTCGGTGCTGCTCGTGGCGCTGGCCGGCGCCACCGTCTCGGCCTACCGGTCCACGTACCCGACGGCGGAGCAGCGACGGCTCGCCGTCGAACTGGCCCAGCACAACGCGGCCACGGTGCTGCTCTACGGCAACCTGCCCGACCCGGGCACCCCGGCCCAGATGTTCGCCTGGGAGATCGGCGCCTTCGCCACCATCCTCGCAGCGGTCATGGCGGTCCTGGTCGCGGTGGCGCTGACCCGCTCGGCCGAGGACGACGGCACGCTGGAGCTGGTGCGCTCATGCGGTGTCGCCCCGCGCGTCCCGTTGTGGAGCGCCCTGGCGATCCTGGCCGTCGTCGCGGCGGTCCTGGCCGCCGGCTGCACGGGCGCGGCCGGCCTGCACGCGGGCCGGGTCGACGGCGTCACCTGGTCCGGGGCCGCCGCCTTCGGTTCGGTCGTGGGGGTGACGTTCCTGCTGGTCGCGGTGCTCACCGCCGGACTCGCCCAGGTCGTGTCCACGGCCGGCGGCGCACGCACGACCGGTCTCGCCGCCGTCGGCGCCGCGTTCGTCGTCCGGTCGATCGCCGACACCCGCCACCTCGACTGGCTGAACTGGTTCAGCCCGCTCGGACTCCGGGCGGGCGTGCGGCCGTTCACCGGCGACCGGTGGTGGGTGCTGGCCGCCTACGGGGGCCTCACCGTCGTGCTGGCCTGGCTCGCCACGGTCCTGCACCGGCGGCGCGAGTACCGGGCCGGACTCGTCCGCCCCCGCGACCGGCGCGACACCCGCCTGAACATCCGCTCGAGCCTCGGCCTTGCCGCACGGCTGGCCCGCCGGCCCGTCGCCGCCTGGACCGTCGCGGTGGCGGCCGTCGGGACACTGTTCTCCGCCATGGGATCCGGCGTCGTCGACCTGAGCCGGCGCGACGATGTCGGCGGGTTTCTGGGCGCGCAACTCGGCGGGAGCGACCCGGTCGCGGGCTACCTCGCCTACAGCGCAACGATCGTCGGCATCCTGGCCTCGACGTACGCGGTCGGGTCCGTCCTGCGCAGCCGGCACGACGAGGCCGCCGGCCTGACCGACCACGTGCTCGCGACCGGGGTCCGCCGCTGGCAGCCGCTCGCCGCGCAGGTCGCCGTGACCGCCCTCGGCAGCGGCGCCGTCCTCGTCGCGACCGGCGCCCTGAACGCGCTCGTCGCGCCGTCGGTCATCGACGGCACCGACGTCGCCGGCCGGAGCTTCGGCTACATCACCGGCCAGTGGCCGGCGACGATGGTGATGGCCGGCTGGACGGCACTGCTGGTCGGCTGGTGGCCGCGGCTGACCTCGCTGGCCTGGCTGCCGCTCGTCGCCAGCGCGACGCTGGCGCTGCTCGGCCCGCTGCTCGGGGTGCCTGCCGACGTCCGCGCCCTGGGCATCTTCCAGCACGTGCCGGACGTCGCCGGGCCGGACCCGGACGTCCGCGCCCTGGCGGTCCTGCTCGCCTGCGCGGCCGCCGCAGCGCTGTCGGGCGTCGTCGGCACCGTGCGACGTGACGTCATGACCGGGTGAGTCCGGTCGAGCGCAGCGGCCCCCGCCGTCCGCGGGGGCCGCTGCGGTCCTGCTTGTCCTACTTGCCGGCGAAGATGGTTGCCAGGTCGACGAGGCGGTTGGTGTACCCCCACTCGTTGTCGTACCAGCCGAACACCTTCACCAGCCGGCCGTCGGCGGAGGTCAGCCCGGCGTCGAAGACGCACGACGACGGGTCGCCGATGATGTCGCGGGACACCAGCGGCGCCTCGCTGTAACGCAGGATGCCGGCCAGCGGCCCCGCGGCCGCCGCGGCGAACGCGGCGTTGACCTGCTCGGCCGTCGCCGGCTGGGACAGCCGGACGGTCAGGTCGGTCAGCGACCCGTTCTCGACCGGCACCCGCAGCGCCACCCCGCCGAGCCGGCCGGCCAGCCCGGGCAGCACCAGGCCGATCGCCTTCGCGGCGCCGGTGCTGGTCGGGATGATGTTCGTGGCGGCGGTCCGGGCCCGGCGCAGGTCCTTGTGCGGCGCGTCGAGCACCGACTGGTCGTTGGTGTAGGCGTGCACGGTGGTCAGCACGCCCTGCTCGATGCCGAACGCGTTGTGCAGCACCTGCGCCATCGGGGCCGCGCAGTTGGTCGTGCAGGACGCGGCGGAGACGACGTCGTGCAGGTCCGGGTCGTAGGTGTCGCCGTTGACGCCGAGCACGATCGTCGCGTCGACCTCCTTGCCGGGCGCGGAGATGAGCACCTTGCGGGCGCCGGCCTTCAGGTGGACGGCGGCGTCGTCGCGGCTGCGGAACCGGCCGGTCGACTCGATCACCAGGTCGACGCCGAGGTCCGCCCACGGCAGGAACGCCGGGTCGCGCTGCCGCAGCACCTGGATGTACTGCCCGCCGACCGTCATGCCGCCGCCGGAGGGGTCGACCTCGACGTCGGCGCGCAGCCGGCCGAAGGTCGAGTCGTGCTGCAGCAGGTGCGCGAGGGTGGCCGTGTCGAACAGGTCGTTGATCGCGACCACGGTGACGGTGCTGCCGAGCAGCTCGCGCTCGACGAGACACCGGATGAAGTCCCGGCCGATCCGGCCGAACCCGTTGACGGCGATGCGGTACGTCATGACACCCTCCTGATCGAGTGCGGGCGGACCGCCCGCACCTCGACGGTCCCGCGGATCCCGGTCCCGGCGCACGGGCCGAAGGTCACGTGCGCCTCGGGACCCGTCACCCGGCGTCGAGGATCCGGCGGGTGTCGCGCTCGACGAGCACCGGCACGAACGCGTGGATCTCGGCGGTCGCGTACCGGTCGGTGACCTGCTCGACGGTCTGCCGGACCGTCTCGGGGGAGTGGCGGCCGGCGTAGCGGCGGGTCAGCCGCTCGACGGCGTGTTCGATGGCGTGGGCCTCGATCCTGGTCCGGGCTTCTGCGGCGAGCATGGCGTCGGGCTCCTTCCGGGTGGCTGGTTCGCCTCTGACTCTCCCGCCTGCCGGCGCGTCCCGACACGGCATTTCGGCCCTGGACGCGGACCGGACGTCCCGGGCCGATGGTCCCCTCCGACTGGTCCTTTCCGGAAGGGTCCGCACGACCCCGCCGGCCCGTCGCTCGTCGGCCTCCGCGTGCGCGGTGGTCAGCGGACCACGGCGACCGGGCAGGCGGCGTGGTGGATGACGGCCTGGCTCACCGAGCCCAGCAGCAGCCCGGTGAAGCCGCCGCGGCCGCGGCTGCCGACGACGACCAGCTCCGCACCCGCCGACAGTTCGACGAGCACGGCGGCCGCGCGGCCGTTCGCCACCGCCCGGCGGACGTCGACGTCGGGATACTTGCCGGCCCAGCCGGCGATCGCCTCGGTCAGGGCGCGGTCCTCGTCGTCGCGCAGCTCGGCCGGGTCGTAGACGAGCGGCAGCATGTCACCCGGCCCGGTCGACGACGGCCAGCGGTAGGCGTCGACGGCGGTCAGGCCGACGGCGCGGAACGACGCCTGCTCGAAGGCGAACGCCAGGGCCCGTTCGGCGTCGTGCGAGCCGTCGACGCCGACGACGACCCGGCCCGCCTCGGGGCCCGGCGGGCGGTCCGCCTGCCGGACGACGACCACGGGGCAGGCCGCGTGGGCGGCGAGCTGGACGCCGACGGAGCCGAGCAGCAGCCCGCTGAAGCCGCCGAGGCCCCGGTTGCCGACCACGACGGCGCAGGCGTGCCGGGACGCGTCCGTCAGCGCCGCGGTCGGCTGCTGGATCGGCACGTCGGTGCTGATCTCGAGCTCCGGTGCGACGACCCGGGCCGAGGCGACCGCCTCGTCGATGATCTGCTCGGCCGCCTGCCGCATGGTCTCCTCGAACAGCGGTGGCGGGCCGGCGGGCATGGCCAGCGGCGCGTAGACGGTGGGCCACGGGCAGGCGTAGACGATCCGCAGCGGGCGGTGCCTGCGCGACGCGTCGGCCGCCGCCCACTCGACCGCGCGCAGCGCGTCCGGCGACCCGTCGGCTCCGACCACCACCGCGGCGTCGGTGTTCATCGCCGCCACCTCCGTTTCTGCGGTTCAGGGCGTTGTGGTCCCACTCCAGCGTCCGCCCGCGGGGACCCGGCCGGCCAGGGTCTTCGGGCCCGTGCGGCATGCCGCACGGGCCCGGGGAACCGGTGCCGTCAGTGGTCGGGCGGCCGGTGGGCGATCAGGATCGGGCATTCGGCGTGGTGCATCAGCTGCTGGCCCACCGAGCCGAGCAGCAGGCCGGTGAAGCCGCCGTGCCCCCGGCTGCCGACGACCACGAGCTGCGCCGTGTGCGACATGCCGATGAGCACCTGGGCCGCCCGGCCGACGGCGAGCTGCGCCGTCAGCCTGGTGCCGGGGTACTTCTCCGCCCAGCCGGCGAGCGACGCCTCCAGGGCGTTGCGCTCGTCCGCCTCGACCGCGCCCAGCGGCACGACGACCGGGCTCGGCGGGCTGTACGCGCGCACGGCGACGACCTCGGCTTCGCGGGCGGCCGCCGTCTCGAACGCGAGGGCGAGCGCCGCGTCCGTCGACGCGGACCCGTCGACGCCGACCACGACCGGACCGTCGGCCGCGGCGGACCGGCCGCGCACGACGGCGACCGGGACCCGCGCGTGCGTGGCGACCTGCTGGCTGATCGAGCCGAGCAGCAGGTTGCTCATGCCGCCCCCGCCCCGGTTGCCCACCACCAGCAGGCGGGTGCCCGCGGTCTGGCCGAGCAGCAGCGGTGCGGGCTCCGCGTGCGTCGCCACGCCCGTGACGTCGACGGTGGGCCGGCGGCGCCGCGCGTGCTCGACGACGTCGCGGACGGTGTGGTCGCCGCGCTCCTCGGCGTCGGCCGCCAGCACCTCGGTGGCGCTGCCGTACAGGGCCGCGGCGGGCCACGCCAGCTGGTACGCGTACACGATCCGCAGCGGCAGTCCGGACCGGGCCGCCTCGTCGGCCGCCCAGTCGACCGCGTCGCGGGCCTCGACCGACCCGTCGTAGCCGACGACGATCCGTTGGGTCTCCATCGTTCCTCCCCTCTCGGTACCTCCGCCTTCAGCGTCGGCCGGCCGGTGTCCGTCCGGCAGGGTCGTTGGGAGGGCCGCCGGGGAGTCGTTCGCCCTGTCCGGCCGTCCGTCCGGGCCGTTTGTCCGGGCGTGCGGGACCTTCGACGGTGTCCGCCGCCACCGGTGCGGCGGCACGGTTGACATATCGGCAATGACGGACAATTCCGGGAGGTGGCGGCGATGAGCGCGCAGACCTTGGCAACGACCACCGTGGCACTGCGGCGGCCGAGCACCGACACCGGCGACCTGGCGCTGCGGATGTGCCGGGCGGAGCGGCGGGCCGAGGCACTCGCCGCCGCGATCCGGCTGCTGTGCGACGAGGGCACACCGGACCAGCGGCAGGCCGCCGGGCTGGTCCGGGCGATACTGGACGACGTGCTGCTCTAGGCGTTCGGTCGAGCGTTCTGGTCAGGCGTTCCGGTCAAGTGTTCCGGCCGGTGACACCCAGGCCCGGCTGGTGCGCCCGGGCGGCCTCCACCGTCGCGGTGCGGCGCCGGGCGGCCGGCTCGCGCAGCGCGCGGGCGGTCATCCGGGCGAGCACGTCGCTCATCGCGACGCCGACCGCGGCGATCCCGAGCCCCAGCAGGGCCGAGCGCAGGTTGTCGTGTCGCATCGCTCCTCCTTCCGTCGCACCGGCCCCAGTCTGTGGCGCGGGCCGCCACGGCGTCAGGGCCGATCGGCCCGGACCGCACGGGACCGTGCGCCCTGGCCGGGGCGTGCGGGGCGGGCGAGGCTGAGGTCGGGAAGCGATCCGGGGAGGAGATCATGGCAGCGACGCTGATCTTTGCGGGCGTCGTCGGGGCGGTGTACGTCGCGCTCATCGCGATGCACGTCGCCGCGATCCGTGGCCGGGGTGCGGCCGACGACCGGTACCGGCCCCGCCTCGCGGTCTGGCTGGCCGCCGCCGGCGAGCGGCGCCGGGCCCGCGCCGAGGCGGAGGCGGCGCACGAGCTTGTCGCGGGCCACCTGACCCGCGAGCGGTACCAGGCGACGATGGCCACCGTGGCGGCGCAGGACGACGCCGAGCACCCGCTCGCGGTGCCCGGGGCGTGAGGGCGGACAGCGGAAGGTCCCCGGGGGAGCCCGGGGACCTTCGCGTCACTACTTCCTGGCGGCCGTCATTACTTCCTGGCGGCCTTGCCGGCGACCGTGATCGGGATCTCCCGTCCGGGTTCGGCCCGGCCGGTCAGCGGCACCCGGATGTCGAGGATGCCGGCGGCGTACCCGGCGGTGATCCCGTCGGCCTGCGCGTCGAGCGGCAGCTGCAGCGTGCGGGTGAACACCCCGTAGTGGAACTCGGAGTGGGCCTTGTCGAGCCGCTCGTCGGTGCGCTCCACGCGGATCTGCAGCCGGTCGCCGAAGACCGACAGCCGGATGTCCTTGTCGGGGTCGAGCCCCGGCACCTCCACCCGGATGACGTACGTGTCGCCGTCGGTGTACTCCTCGATGCGCAGCGACTGCCCGCCGAAGAGCATCGTCGGCAGCTGGGCGAGGTCGAGCGGGAGCAGGCGTCCGGTGACCATGTCACACCTCCCTTTCGTCGTGTGGTACCACCCCATCTGACCGCCGGCCGGCCGGTGGGGCGAAGGGAGTCCGGCCCGTCGCCGCGGGACCAAGGGCCCGTTTCCCGCCCGGCGCCGGCGCGGTGCCGGCTCAGCCGGGCAACCGGTGCAGCCAGTGGCGGTCGACGCGGGCCTGGACGAGCGCGATCGCCCGGAACGTCTCGCGCAGGTGCCGCCGGGTGAGCGAGTCCAGCTCCTTCGGTGCGATGAACGTGGTCCCGGGAGCGGCCCCGGCTGCCAGCGCCCGGACCTCGTGGTGCAGCAGCAGGTGGTAGATGCTCTCGAACCCGCCGGTGAGCGTGTCGGCCTCGTCGCCGGTGAGCAGGCCGAGCGCGGCGCCGCGGCGCAGCCGCTCGACCGTCGTGCCGCTGGCGTCGCCGGCCGCGATCGCGATCCAGCGGGCCAGGGCGACGACCGGGGTGAGCCCGCCCGGCTTGAGGTCGAGCCGGCCGCGGTGCTCCCCGGTGTGGTGCACGACGAAGTCGCGGATCAACCCGGCGGGCGGGCGCCAGCGCAGCGCCTCGTCGAGCAGCGCGCGCAGGAACTGGCTGGTACGGGTGTGCGACCGGATGCTCCCGGTGAGTGACCAGCCGAGCTCCGGGTCGGTCAGCGGACGGCTGTCGGCCACCATCGCCGACAGCAGCAGCGCGTTGTCCTGGGTCGGGTCGTGCTGCCAGCCGCGGGCCGCCGCGATCCAGTCGGACCGGGCCCGGCTGAACACCGGGTTGTGGGCGTTCGCGCCGTTGGTGCAGAGCGTGAACCCGCACCGCTGCAGGGCGCGCAGGACCTCGCGCGCCTCGGGGCGGATCGCCGGCCCCGGGTCGGGCCCGTCCGCCCAGATCAGTGCCGTGTCCACATCGGACAGCGGCAGCGGCTCCCGCCGCGCGAGGGAGCCGAGCAGGACCCAGGAGTGCCGTACACCGTCGAGCACCGGGTGCCGCCCCAGGTGCAGGGCGCGGCGGACGGCGGCGTCGACGACCGCGGCGTGGATCGCGCCGATCTGCGGGGCCGCCACGCCGTCGGCGGCCAGCTCCGCGAGCATCGCCGGGAGCAGCCGGCAGGCCGCGGCGAGCTGCTCGACGTCGCGGGCGTCGTCGATCGCCGAGCGGACGAGCAGCGGATCCCGTACCTCGGCGCCGGCGAGGTCCACCGCTCGCAGCACGCCCGTCGCCCGCCCCTCCCGGTCCACGACGACCAGGTGGTGCACGCCGTGCTCGATCATCCGCAGCAGCCCCGCGGCCTGGGTGGCGTCCGCCTCGACGGTCAGCGCCGGCGTCGTGGCGAGCGCGGCGACGGGCGCGTCGGCGCCGACCTCGCCGGTCGCCACCCGGCGGCGGAAGTCGGCGTCGGTGACGATGCCGAACCCGGTGCCGGTGCGCACCAGCGCGCACGACAGCCCGGCCGCGCCGATCCGCTCGGCGACGTCGCGCACCCGGTCCGTCCCGGCGCACCACACGACCGGGCGGGCCAGGCGCTGCAGCGGCTGGTCGGGCCGCCCGGCCCCGGCGGTGCGGACCAGCCGCCGCCCGGTGGCGGGCGGGCGGTCGACCCCGGCGTGGGCGACCGGGCGCGCCAGGTCCTCTGCGTCCGGGGCGTCGAACGGCGCCTGCGCCCCGGGGAGGTCCGCGAACTCCTGCACACCGTCCCGCCTTCCGGCCGCTGCCGACCTATGGTCGCGCGCCGCGCGGCGCGGCGCAAAGGGCCGAAGGTCCCCCGGCGGCCGGGTCCGGCCCGCCCGGACGGTACCGGTCCGGGTTCACCCGTGCGCTTACTTCCGGCCGCTCGCGGTGTGACCTTCGGCCCTCGCGCGCCGCCGCTGCCGGCGGGACGGTGGTCCTGGCGGGGCCACGCACCCCGCACGGCTCAGGAGGATGATGATGGCCGGCGTTGCGCTCAATCATCTGTCCAAGGTCTTCCCCGGCGGGGCGGTCGCCGTCGACGACGTCACCCTCGACGTCACGGACGGCGAGTTCCTCGTGCTGGTCGGGCCATCCGGGTGCGGCAAGTCGACGATCCTGCGCATCGTCGCCGGTCTCGAGGAGGAGACCGGCGGCACGGTGTCGATCGGCGGCGCCGTGGTCAGCGGCATGCCGCCGAAGCAGCGCGACATCGCGATGGTGTTCCAGAACTATGCGCTCTACCCGCACATGGACGTCACCGGCAACCTTGCGTTCGCCCTCCGGCTGCGCAAGGTGCCACGGGACCGGCGCGACGAGCTCGTGCTCGACACGGCCCGGATGCTGGAGATCGACGACCTGCTGGACCGCAAGCCGAAGGCACTCTCCGGCGGCCAGCGGCAACGGGTGGCGATGGGCCGGGCGATCGTGCGCCACCCACGGGTCTTCCTCATGGACGAGCCGCTGTCGAACCTCGACGCCAAGCTGCGGGTGTCGATGCGGGCCGAGCTGCGCCGGCTGCACGACCAGCAGGGCATCACCACCATCTACGTGACGCACGACCAGGTCGAGGCGATGACCCTGGGCGACCGGATCGCGGTCGTCGACCACGGGCGGCTGCAGCAGGTCGGCACGCCCCGCGAGCTCTACCGCGAACCCGCGAACGTCTTCGTCGCCGGCTTCATCGGCTCGCCCGGCATGAACCTCGCCGTGGCCCGCGTCGTGCGGGGCGATCCGCCGGTGCTGGTGGTCGGCGACTGCCGGTGGCCGCTGCCCGCCGCCCAGCTGCGGCGGCACGCGACGCTGGCCGTCCCGCCCGCGGACGTCGTGGTGGGCCTGCGCCCCGACGCCCTGCGCTGGCCGGCCCCGCCCGGTGCCGCCACCCTCGAGGCCGTCGTGACCGGCGTCGAGACGCTCGGCCACGAGAGTCACGTCCTCTTCGCCGCGCCGGGGGGCGAGGCCGCTCCCCGGGAGCCCGCCGGCGACGACGCGGCCGACCTGGTACCGGTCTGGACGGCCACGGTCCGCGGCCCGAACACCGTCCGCCCCGGCGACACGGTCGCCTTCGGCGTCGACCTCGACGCGGCGTACTTCTTCGACCCCGTGTCCGAGCTCGCGCTGCCGGTCACCGCCGGCGACCCGTCCGCGCCGGTGGCCGCGCTCACCACCTGATCCGACCCGGAGGTCATCATGCCCACACTGAAGGCGGCCGCGACGCAGTTCCTGGCCAGCCGGCGTATCGCGGTGACCGGCGTGTCCCGCACCCCGCAGGGCCACGGCAGCAACGTCGTCTACCAGCGGCTGCGGCAACGCGGCTACGAGGTGTTCGCGGTCAACCCCAACGCCGGGCAGGTCGAGGGCGACCGCTCCTACCACGACCTGGCCGCGATCCCGGGCGGCGTCGACGCGGTGGTCATCGGTACCCGGCCCGAGACCGCCGAGGCCACCATGCGCGAGTGCGCCGAGCTCGGCATCACCCACGTGTGGATGCACCGTGGGCTCGGCCCCGGCAGCGTCTCCGAGGCGGCCGCCGAGTACGGGCGGCGCCACGGCATCCACGTCATCGCCGGCGGCTGCCCGCTGATGTTCGGCCCCACCGCCGACTTCGGCCACCGGGCCATGTGCTTCATCCTGTCGCGCACGGGCGGCGTCCCGCGCCAGACCTGAGCGCGGCCCTGACAGCGGTCCTGACACGGCCCTGACCGAAGCGCCGTCACCGCGGAGCCGCGCCGCACACGGCGCGTTCGGAGGGGGCCTTTCGGCGCCTCCTGCGGCCGGCCGCAGGAGGCGCCTCGCACCGCCGGGGTTCAGGCCGTCCAGCCGCCGTCCGAGGTGATGACCGCACCGTTGACGTTGCGGGCCTCGGCGGAGCCCAGCCACGCGATGAGCGCGGCGATCTCGTCCGGTTCGGCCGTCCGCGACGCCCGGTTGAACGACTGTTCGAACCGCTTGAACGCCCAGTCGGACCGGGGGGACGCGGTGCGGCCGATGTTCGTTCGCACGCCGCCCGGGCAGACCGCGTTGGTCCGGATGCCGTCCGGGCCGTAGAGATACGCCAGCGACCGGGTGAGGCCGATCAGGCCGTGCTTCGCCGACGCGTACGCCGTGCCGGCGACGGAGCCGGTCAGTCCGCCGATCGACGACACGTTGACGATCGCACCCTCACCGTTGCCGCGCATGGCCGGCACGACGGCCCGGCACAGCCGCATCGGTCCGGTGAGGTTGACCGCGATCACCCGGTCCCAGGTCTCGTCGTCGAGCTCGGTCACGGGCAGGAAGTAGTCCATGATGCCGGCGACGTTGGCCAGGACGTCGACGAACCCCCCGGGCAGGGCGGCGACCACGCGGTCGACGTCGCCCTGGACAGTGATGTCCGCGTTGAGCAGGTCGGCGTCGTACCGCTCCGCGGCGAGCAGCTTGCCCGTCGCCTCCAGCCCAGCCGCGTCGACGTCGCAGCCGACGACGCGGGCGCCCTCGCGGGCGAGCCGCAGTATCGTCGCCTGGCCGATGCCCGATCCGGCGCCCGTCACGAGTGCGACGCGCCCGGTGTACCGCTGCTGTGTCATGTCTTGCTCCTCCGATCTCAGCTGCGGGGTGGTGCCGACCGCCGGCGGCTCCGGCGGCGACCTCCGTGGGTCACGATGGGCCGGGGGAGGAGGAACCGTCAGGGCCGGTCGGCCCGCCGGGCCGGGACCCTGCGCCCTGGCCGGGGGATCGGTGGCGGCGAAGGCTGAGGGCATGGCAGCGATGGTGATGTTCGCGGGCGCGATCGCGGCGATGTATGCCGCGCTCATCTGCATGCACGTGGCGGCGACCCACGGCCGGGGCCCGGCCGGCGGCCCGAGCCGTTCCGGCCTCGCCCGGTGGCTGGCGGCCGCCGCCGACCGGCGGCGCGCCCGGGTCGAGGCCGAGGCCGCCCACGACCTCGTCGCGGGCTACCTGAGCCGCGAGCGGTACCACGCGACGATGGCCGCGACCGCGGCCCGGGAGGACGCCGAGCACCCGCTCACCGTCCCCAGGGTGTGACGCGGTGCAGCCGGTTGCGCCTGCTCATCCGGTACGAACGGCAGGGGTGAGCCGGGACCGAACGCCCTGCCGGCCGCGCGCCCCGCTGGCCATGCTGGAACCATCCGGACGTCGAGGAGGCTGCCATGCCCATCCGCGTGCTCGTCGGTTACGACGGCTCACCGGCGGCGAGCGCCGCCATCACCGCCGCCGCGGAGCTGTTCCCGCAGGCGAAGGCCTGGATCGCCCACCTGTGGACCCCGCCGTTCGCCGACGACGCGATCCGGCGGCGGCTGTGGACCGGCGCCGCCCAGATCGACGACTTCGTCGCGGCGGTCGAGCGGGAAGGCGGGCGGGAGGCCGCCCGGATCGCCGGGATCGGTGTCACCCTCGCCCACGCCGCCGGCTGGGACGCCGAGCCGCTGGTGTCGCAGACCTACGCCGGGGAGGGCCTCCAGCTCGCCGAGCTGGCCGAGCAGCACGACGCCGACCTGGTGCTCGTCGGGTCACGCGGCCTCGGCGGCGCCCGGGCGGTGCTGGGCAGCGTCTCCGACACGGTGGTGCACGCCGCGACCCGGCCCGTCCTCGTGGTACCGCACCCGCTGCTGAGCGCCGAGTACGCGGCCCTCGCCGGCGGCCCGGTGCTGGTCGGCTACGACGGCTCGCCGGGCGCGCAGGTCGCCGTCACGGCGGCTGCCCGGCTCTTCCCGACCCGGCGCCTGCTGGCGGTCGCGGTCGACGACGGCCCCGCACCCGCCGCACCCCCCGCCGGCGCCGTCGAGCTGATCAGGCTGCCCGGCCGCCCCGGCGTCCAGGGCCGCACCGTCGGCGGCGCCCTCGCCGACTGCGCCCGGGACCGGTCGGCGGCGGTCCTGGCCGTCGGCTCCCGGGGCCGCTCGGCGGTCCGCGAGATCCTCCTCGGCAGCGTGGCCATGGCGACGCTGCACCGCGCCCACCGTCCGGTCCTGGTCGCCCACGGGACCTGAGCTCCGGCCCGTGCCGGTGTGCCCGTGCCGAGGTGCCCGTGCCGAGGTGCCCGTGCCGGCGGGACCTTCGGCCGGTGCGGACCGGCGGCACCGCGGGCAGGTTTGCCGGTGAGGACACGTTCCGACCGAAGGAGTGATCGTCATGAAGGCGGCCGTCGTCACCGGGTTCGACCGTCCGTTGCGGATCGAGGAGGTCGCGGTCCCGGCGCTCGCACCGGACCAGCTGCTGGTCCGGATCACGGCGTCCGGGCTGTGCCACACCGACATCCACGCCGCGCGCGGGGAGTGGCCGGTGAAGCCCACCCCGCCGTTCATCCCGGGCCACGAGGG